>NZ_CBDRFA010000094.1:0-30726 GCF_965343085.1 Nocardiopsis synnemataformans
GAGTCCCCCGACACAGGTGGTTTCGGTTCCCTACGTTGTCTAGCCCGGACGTCCAGGCTTGCGCCCTTTGTCCTCGCTACTGCGATGGTAGCGCACGAAGGGGGCCAGCCGAAGCTGGCCCCCTCCCACAGTTGGACCGAACGGATATGGAGCCTAGACGGTCACCCTCCCCACCAGACCGCGCCGAGTGGGATGGCGTGGCCTGGGTGGCCTGTGTGACTCCATGATGGCGGACGTGTCGACAAAAGGCGAGGCGTAAAGCGTCTTGTATGCGGACCGTACCGAGTGTATCGGCGTGTATTCGCGTGTATCGATTCCTCTAGGATGGATGCATGGGAGAGCGCATACGGGACAATTGGTCGCTATACGGGTCCAAGCTTCGAGAGTTGCGGCATAAAAGTGGCCTGTCTGCGGCACGTCTGGGCAAAAAGGTCAACGCGTCTGAATCGGTCGTTTCAAAGATGGAGCGGGCGACACGCGTCCCGAACAGGGAACTCACGCAGAAGCTCATGGCCGCCCTGGAGGCTCCCGACGACACGCTCATGCAGCTATGGGACGAAGCCGACAAGGCCGACAAGCGCTTGACGACGCCCTGGCACGAAACCGTGGTCACCAGTGAGGCAGACGCCACGTCGGTGCGAATGTGGGCGCCCCTGACCATCCCCGGACTCTTCCAGACGGAAGAATACGCACGGGCGATTTTCGTGGACGGCAGGCCGACCGACACCGGAGAGCAAATCCAATTCCTCGTGGACACCCGCCTGAAAAGAGCCGCTTGCCAGCCCCCCGACCGGAGCCTGCTCGCGGTCATCGACGAGAGCGCTCTGTACCGCCGCGTCGGAGGCCCTGAGGTGATGGCAGCGCAGATCGAGTGCCTGATGCGGATAGCATCTCAGCGTCTGAGGATCACCGTGCTCCCGTCCTCGCGAACCTTCGCCGGTGGACTGTCCGGCCCCTTCCGGCTGCTTCAGTTCGCTTCCGCTCCGACACGGGTTTATGCCGAGCACAGCGGCGGCGGGCAGGTGATCACCGACCGCTCTGAAGTACAGAGAATCGAAGCTGTGTGGAGGGAGCTCCAAACGTGGGCCCTGGATCCCGTGGAGTCACTGAGGGTAATGAAAGAAGCGCTCAGGGCAATGGAACATCTGGAATGAACACCGCCTGGAAAACGTCGTCGTACAGCGGCGCCTCCGGTGAATGCGTCGAGGCCCGCTTCACCGGCCAGCACGTAGGCGTGCGCGACAGCAAGTCCCCCCACCTGGCTGAACTTGCATTCGGCCCTGACCAGTGGGCCCTGCTCACCCGCAGCGCCTGACGCGCGTGGGAGCACGAGCCGGTGCTCCCACGCCCCCAGTACGCGACTACCTCAGGTGCTGCTCGATCTCCGCATCGCGGCCCGCTTCCGCCAGGCGCTGCACACCCCACACCCCAGCCAGCGCCACCAGCACCCACCCGGCCACCTCCCACGGCCACCCACACCAGGCCAAGACGCACCCGGCCCCCAGAGTTACCGCGGGCCCCCACGCGCGCCCCGCGCCCGACGGCAACAGGGCCACCAGCGCCACGACGGCGGCACACCACCACGCCCCCAGGGCCAGCACCAGACCCACAGATGCGGCCAGCCACAGGGGCCATCCCTCCACCCCGGGACGCGTCACCAGGCCGGCGACCACCACCGCGCCCAGCACAGCTCCCAGGCCGACATGAGGCGTCGACTCCAGGCGCTCCTCCGCCAGCGTCAGGCCTTCACCGAGCCACTCCCACCACACGTGCTTCATGACCTCGTCAGGCACAGCCTCTCCTTCCGCTTCGGTGCCGCCACCGTCGGCGACAGGTATTCGATCAGGACCACGACGTCGTCGACCGGCACGCGGACACGGCCCAGGGCCCACAGCCACCACGTCCACACCGGGTCCAGCCCTCGGCCTCGCTCGGCCTCACTGATGCGACCGCACACCCACGCCACGGTCGTCTCCGCCAGGTGCTGCACCCGCTCCGGCCCTGCGGGCACCAGGAGTTCCTCGCTGCGTGGCCACGGCGCCATCGGCGCCGTGCGCTCACCGATCCGCCAGTGGTGCCCGACCACCAGGTCCGCCGCGGAGCTACGCACGCAGGCAGTGGCCAGCCAGCGGTCCACCACCACCCGGCCCTCGTTCCAGGAGGGATCGGCGTGCCGGGTGGGAGGGGCCACGAACTCCTGGTGCGCCTGGTCGACGAGGAGCAGCTCCCCGCCGGCCGTGAAAATCAGCTCGCCCCAGAGCGTGTTGGTGCACGCCCCCGGGGCCTGGCGTGTGGTCATATTGGGCTACCGATCTCTGGTCGGGCTGCAGATGCGGGCCGCGCCTTCCTTCCTGGGGAAGGCGCGGCCTTTTGTATTCACTCCAGTACAGCAAAAATGATCGCTACCGGAGTGCCGATCCAGCACATTCTCCGGATCCATTTCTCCTGCCAGGAATCGTCTCCGGTAGGGAAGGTCCACGGGCTGTGGTGCTGCCACCACCGCTTCCCGTTCACCTGCGCGGGCCAGGCCAAGGGAACCCCGGTCGGTGTGAGCCAGTCACCGAGAATGCCAATCACCATTCCGGCCGCCACCAAAAGCCCGACCGTGAAAGGCCCGAAGGTCGGGTCCTCCCACTGCACAGCGACCGCGGCCGCGGCCGCGCCCGCGCCCGCCACCGTCGAGTAGCTCTTCCACTTGGGGATGCTGCGCACGATGGTGGCCACCCCCAGCGCCCCCAATCCGGCCGCCAGGGCTACCGGCGCCAGCGGGTGCTGAGCGGACGCCGCGGCCGCCAGCACACCCCATCCCAGGGCGGCGACCGGGGTGTGGTTCAGGTGCCGGTGCCCCCGGTCCTGTCCCCGGCCGGAGCGGTCGTAGTCGGTCGCGGTCCACCGCCACGCCATCCGGGACAGGGCGCGCACCGCCGAGCTCGCGCCCCGGGTCACCGGCCCCAGACAGTTGCTCGCGGTCGAGCTGCGCGAGTCCAGATCAGGGAGCAGCGTGGCGCCTGCGGCTACCGCACCCACCGTCACAACATCACCCAGAGTGACAGGGGTGGGCCACGCGGCCGCCGCCGCGGCGGCCACGAACGCTCCGCTGGCGGCGTGGGAGGCGCCCATCATGGCGCACCTGCCACAGGGCGGCTGGGGGAGGGGGGAACCATCATCGCCAAGGGTCCTTTCTCGTCCTGGCGCACGCGCTCTCCTCGATGGGCGTGACGCACGTGACGCGGGCGCGCCCTTCCACGGGCACACGAGCGCTCGCCCCGCCCAGGGGCGCGAACAAGGGGGTGTGCTGACGTGACGCAGACGCGCCCGTCACGTGCGTAACAGCAGGTCAGGAGGCGTCACGTGCAGGTGACGCAGGGGTGACGCTCAAGCGAGCGTCACGTGCACGTGACGCCGAAGGTGACGGCGATGCGTCACGTCGGCCGGGTCCAGTCCATGACCTCCAACGGCACCGGCCGCCCTGCCCGGATCTGCTCGGCCGCCTCCTTCACGGCCGCCAGAGCCCACCCGCGATGTGACCCCAACGCCGAGTGCCCCGTCATCCGGAACGGGCCCGGCTCGGTGGGGATCTCCAGCGCCTTCATGAGCTGATTCAGCCGATCCTTGTCACCCTCCGTGAGGGCGTCGGCGAGGGCTTGGCGGTGCACCCTGTCGGTGTCCCACCGCTGGAACTCCTCCAGCACGGCCTGGAGGAAGGGCGGGATCTGCTGCTCCTGCTCCAGGGCGTCGTCGTCGCCCTCCGACAGCCCGGCGACCAGCTCATCGAACCGGGCGCGCAGCGCCGCGTCCGCGTCCTGGCGGGACGCCTCGGGCGAGGCCGGGGCCGGACCCGCGGGCTCGGGGGGCAGCGTCGGCTCCTGGGGCTCGACGATCTCGTTGCCGTCCTCGTCCAGCGGGGGCTTGCCCGCCAGCTTGCGGAGGTTGTTACGGGCCTCCAGCGAGCGCTGAGACAGCTGCTGGCTGTCCAGCCGCTTACGCCCCTGGGTCGGGGTGGCCTGGGCCTTCGCGGGGGCCGCAGACGCGACCACAGGCACGTTGGGGGGCTTGATGGGCAGCCAGTACGCCCGCTCCCAGCGGGAGTCGTAGACGTGTGCGTCCGGGCCCACCGTGACCCGGTCCAGCGGCATGCGGAACTCGGCGTAGGCCAGGGCGTCGTCGTAGCAGTCGGTGTTCTCCGACCGGGCAGATTTGTACAACTGGGGCTGGTCGCCCGCTTGGGGACGGGCGTGCCCCCACCCGGGCGCCACCGCCTCACCCGCCGGAGGGATCCTCCCCCCGCCTTGACCGAACGCCCACTTCAGCTCTGAGGTGTCGTTCACACGAACCGTCAGCACCGTCTCGGACTGCACCAGCAGGTCCCGCGGCAGCCCCTCGTGGCCTTGGGCCACAGCGCGCAACCACGAGGTCATCATCGAGATGGACGCCGCACCGCACCGGTCGTTCAGCTCGATCATCAATTCCTTGACGGTCTTGCTCATCGACTTGGACTCATCGGTCAACAGCAAGATGTGCGGGATCTTGGGAGAGACCTCCAGCTTGTCGTCGCCCCCGTTGTTCCACATCAGGTTCGAGTAGCCCTGGCGACGCCGAGACACGCTGTCGCGCAGGAAACGCAGCATCCTGATCGCCTCCTCCTCATCCACCGCCACCCAGTCGATGGCCGGACGGTCGACCTTGCCCTCCAGCCACGGCCTCAGGAACGGCAGGAACAGCTCGCCACCGTTGGGGTCAATCCCCATGACCAGCACGTCGCCGCAGCGCAGAGCCTGCCTGGCCGTGGTCTTGAGCAGGTTCGACTTGCCCTGACGCTTGGCGCCCACGACCACACCAGAGGTCCACTTCAGTGGCACCTGTACCGCCGATCCGCGCGTGGTCAGCCCCAGCCACAACGGGTCGTTGATCGAGGCCGGGAGCTTCTTGGGCTCGGGCAGCGGGATGTCCTTGACCAGCACGTTGACCGTGGTCACGTGGATGACGACCCGCCGCGCGCTCTTTCCGCGCTCGATCGAGATCGAGCACCCCACCGGCAGATCCAGGTGGTTGATCAGGGCGGCCTTGTTGTTGTTGACCGTGTCCCACCCCTTGGCGCCCACCGGCAGCAGGAACTCGATCGAGTACCCCGTCTCCCTGATCCGGCCCGTCGCCGGGTCCTCGTGCTTCCACTTCGTGAGGCCCTTGACCTGGGCGCCCTTGATGTTGCACACCGAGTCCAGCCGGTACACCCACTGCCGCCCCAGGTCCCAGCGCGCCTGGTTCTCGACCTTGTGGACCTGGCGCTCCTCACGCACCCGCTCCAGGTCCGCGGCCACCGGTGCCCCCAGCGCCGCGACGAACGCCATCCCCGCCCCGGCCGAGAGCGCCGTGACGTCCCACACCCCGTGGGTGAGCGTCCACCAGGACCAGCCGCCCGCGGCCACCCAGCAGCAGGCCCGGTAGACGCGGTTGCCCACGCCCAGGCCGCGCACGTGCGCGCGCACCTGCGACAGCGCCATCCCCGCCCCGGCCAGGCCCAGCGCCCAGACCGGGGCGACCTCGATCCACCCGGCCTCGGTCAGCGCCGAGACCCCCCACAGCCCTCCGGAGAGGTTGATCGCGCCCATGATGGGCCCGTGCTTGGGGGAGAGCGTGGTGTTCTTCAGCAGCTTCTTCGTCGTGCTCTTCTTCATGCCTAGTCGTCCTGCCTGCTGACGTCCCAGCGCTCCTCGCCCGGGCGCGGGTTGTGGATGCGCTCGAGCTCGATGCCGTGGTGCAGTTCGAAGGAGTGCGGGAGCTCTTCAGAGACCCGCGCCGCGTTCAGGATCGAATCGCCGACCAGGTCCACAGCCTCAATGAAGAAGGCATCCACCGGGTCTTCCGTGCGCATGCGGTTGGCCATACCGAAAACCCCGTCAGCAACCTTCGCCAACGAAGGCGCGATCGAGCACAGCCCATTCCCGAGCTTCACCATGGGCATGTCCCGTCCGTACTCAGACAGCGCCTCAGCGAACGCCTCAGCGGTCTCGATGAGTTGCTTCTCTGCAGCAGACATCGGATTCCAATCCGTAAACGTATTCGGCCCCGTCGGGACCAAAGGCTCTTCAATGTGATCCGGAATGCGGAAATCAGGAAGCGGACGCCGCAACGGGTCCGCGAACAACAGCCAGATCCCGAGCGTGCAGCTGATCAGCAGCCGCTCCCACCAGGGCAAGTGGCCGTACTTATCCCGCCAGTACTCCGACTTCTCGGTGTCACCCTTCTCGAACACCTTCGCGACCGCGTCCCAGCAGCCCACCAGCATCAGGGCGACCTTGCGCTCCCACGGCTTGAGCTGGCCGCGCCGGTACCGCCACACCGGATCCCGTAGCCGCTCCCACCATCCGGCCGGGTGCGACAGCGCGATCCAGTGCCGGTGCGTCCACTGCCGGATCCGCAGCGGCACCGTGTACGCGTAGGCCCGCGCCCAAAACCCCGCCTTCTCCCGCTCCGGCAGGCCAGCGCCCTTACCCGTCCCCGCGGCCTTGCCACGCCGACGCCACAGCCACAGACCTCGACGTCCGCTGCGCTTGCGCCCAGGAAGACCACCAGGCCCCGTAGAGGACAGACGGCCCTTGCGGCGCGTCCTGACCCCGAGCAGCCCACCCAGACCCGAACTCCAGCCCCTGGCTGAACCCCGGCCCCGGCTCCGGCTCGAACCGCGGCCGAACAGCGAACCGCCCGACGCGCTACGGCCCGAACTCCCACCGGCTCCCCGCCCACGGCCCGAACCGAACAGCGAACCGCCACGGCCCGAACCGCCGTGGTGCGAACCGGCCGAGGACCCGAACAGCGAACCGCTCCGCCCCGAACTCGAACCCGCCCGATGCGAACCGCGCCGAACCGCCCCCGAACCCGCACCGAACCGGCCCGAACTACCGCCCGAACCCGAACGCGACGCCCCCGAGGAACGCCCGAACAGCGAACCGCCACGACCCCGCCCCGAACCGAACCGGCCCGAACCGCCACCCGAACCCGCACCAGCCCGAGCCCGACGCGACAGCGCACCGGCCGAACCGGTTCGACCCAGCCCCGAACTCCCGCGGCGCCCCGGCGTCCGCTTCGTCAGGCCAGCGGCCAAACGCCCCAGAGCGCTGCGCGGCCGCCGGGCCCGCGCCGGGGCGACGGCCAGGAGCCCAGCTCCAGCGACCGCTCCGCCCACGATCAGGCCGATCGCGCCGTAGGCCGTGAAGATCCCAGCGGCCGCGATGGTCACAGCCGAGACGGCGCCGAGCGCGGGCGGGAGCACGTTGATGGGCTGCTCGGGCTCGCTCTCGGCCGGAGCGGGTTCGGTCGACGGTTCACCCCGCGGTTCGATCTCGGGGGGCGGTTCGAACTGGTCCAGTCCGGGTTCGGTCGTCATCTCGTCGGTTTCAGGTTCGGTGGGCACGCGGACTCCAGACGCCCCAGGGGCAAATAAGAAGGGTGTTCAGATCATGAAAAACGGTGAATCACCAAAAAGCAAGCAGGGCCCCTCCCGAGCGGAAGAGGCCCTGCCTCTACTGCGCCTGCTCGGCCTCCACCGCCGCCGGCCTCAGCCCCTCAGCCTTCGCCCAGTCCCGCAGCTGAGCCGCCCTCGGCTTGCCCACCCGCAGCACCGGATAGATCGCCTCCGTGCTGATACGCGTGACCTTGCCCTCGGCCAACGCCTGACGCAGCTCCTCCTGGAGCTCCTCCATCGACCGGTACTGACGCACCGGCGCCGACGGCTTCTCGGGCACAGGCGGCGTCCGGCGCTGAGGTGTCGGCGCGGGGAACAGCTCCTCCGGGAACCGCGGCCACGCTCCTTCCCAGGCCTCGTCCGTGCTCGGAGGCGTCCACCCGTCATCGGCGTGGCGCCACACCCCCGCCTCCGGGGCCGAACCGGACCGAACCGGCTCACCCTGGAGTTCGCCCTGCGGCTCGAACTCGCCCGAACCGTGGCCCGAACCGGACCGAACCGGCTCGCCCGCAGGAACGAACCCCGGCTCCACACCGCCCAGCTCCACCCCGATCGGCTCGGGATCGTCGTCGAACCGAACCGAACCGCCCCCCGAACCATCTCGAACCAGTTCACCCCGAAGTTCGCCCTGCGCCCCGGGCTCACCCGAACCCCGAACCGCACCCGACCGCGCCGAGTCGAACCCCGAACCCCGAGCACCCGAACCGTCGCTCGAACCGGACGGCTCCACCATGAACACCCGAACTCCCCGCTCCGGCTCCGGCTCCGGCCGAACCCGCGCCGCGGGCAGAGCGAACTGCGGCACCGAACCGCCCACACCACCAGGAGCCAGCCCCGAACCAAACCGAACCGGCGACCCGAACGACCCGAACGAGCCCGCGATGAGCCGCGCGTCCGTCGCCGAGCCCATCCGCGCAAGCTTCGGCGCCAGGTCCATCGCCTCCAACCGCAGCAGCAGATCCTCCAGTGCCTGCGGCGACGCCGACAACCGCGCCCGTGCGATCTCCCGCTGAGTCAGCACCAGGTGGTTGTGCTCCACCCACCGCAACAGCGTCTTCCCGAACGAGAACGCATCATGGGTCTGCTGGGCCCGACGCAGCCGCCACACCGCCCACATCACCCGGTTCAACGCCCGGTCCTGGCGGCGCTGAGCGACACGCTCACGCACCCGCCGGGTCGCCTCGTCCGTGGACATCTGCGCGTCCGAGGCCTTCTCCAGCTGCACCCTCAGCGACTCCATCGGACGCAGCCACCGCACCAACTCCAGCTTGCGGTTCACCCACCGGCCCTGAGCCTTCTTCAACCGCTCGTCCTGGTCCTTACGCACCGCGGCCTGCCGCGTCGCGAAAAGACCCGCCGCCACGATCGTCGTCGTCGCGAACAGCACCTGCCCGACCGGGTCGTCCACGTGCGTGGTCTGGATCCCCGCGCACAGCAGCATCAGCGCCCAGTACCCGACCAGGAGGCCGCGGTAGGGCTGGGCCTGGTCGGCACGATCGCTGATCATCATCATGATCGTGATGGCGGCGCCCTCGAACACGACGAAGAAGAACCAGCTCACCGGCGCGTTCAGATCGGTGTGCTCCTCCACGGCCTGGACTACGCCGTACCCCGAGTAGGCCATGCACCCGAACACGATCGGGTGGGTCACCCACTTCATGTAGCTGAACTTCTTCAGCCGCTTCAGCCGGGTCAGGACCTGGAACCTGTCGCCCTCGGCCTCCGCCATCTCCCGCATCTGCTCGACGGACCGCTTCGCGACCCGCTTCGCCAGGCCCGTCACCAGCTGGGCCTGGCGCGTCACAAACCGCACCGCCAGCCACAGCCCCAGCCCGCCCACCACCACGGTGACGACCACAGCGATGAGCCCAGCCCAGACCAGCGTCTCCCCGGACGCATCGGCCACTGCGCGCGCGACGAGGCCCTCAACACCCGTCAACGCCGATTCGAAAAGCCCACTCAGGGAGTGTGGCAGCATGGTCGTGTCACTCCTGCTTGTCAGGACGGCCCGCCCACACCGCCTCCACGGAAGGGCGGGCCTTATTCGTACCGGCTGATGTATTCAGCCGCCTCGTCTTCTTCGATCTCTTGTTCGTCTGCGCGATAAAGCTCGCCGCGCCGCCCCGCATAATCGATCGCAAGGCCAGCTGCACACACCGCGCTCACCGCGCCGACCAGGTGCACTACCGCGGCCGGGGAATCTGCGAACTGATGTGCGGACCACACGCAGGTCAGCACATATCCGAGCAGGACCAAGTACGACAACAGGCGGAAAGCAGCCACTGAAAATCCCTCCCAGGAAACGTGCTTTCAGTGTCCCGCTTTCGCCGCGCCGATCAACCCAATTCGCGACCGGAGGTCAGGCTCTTCATGTTCTCCTCGGCCAGCCGCACGGTGTATCGGCCCACGCAGCAGCCGTACGCGAACAGCGCTCCCCGGTCGGCGTCAGGGTGGCCGGCCACTTGCGGCCAGTACCCCAGGAGCTCCGCGGCCGCAGCTGCGACCGCAGTGCGAAACGCCAGCACCCGACGGGGAGTCCGCGACCGCCCGGACGCCGCCAACACCACACGGTCCAGAACCTGGACCCAGCGCGGGGGCGAATCCAACACGATCACCGCAGTCCTCGTGCCCTCACCCAGTCCCAGGCGCTGGAACTCCACACGCAGGCGCTCGCTCATGCCGACACCCGCCTGGCGCCCAGGCTCGCGAGGAAACGCAGGTCCTTCAGCTGCTCTCCGATCAGCTTCTCCGTCTGGAGGCCGGCAGGCGCGTTGACCGGGAGGTTGTAGGAGACGAGCCTCCCCAACGGCCACTCGGAGATGCTCATGCCAGCGTTCTTCGCGATCATGCCCAGAGGAGGCGTGGTGGCCCCGTAGGGGAGTTCCGCCTCGTGGTGCAGGGCGATCATCTTGCCGTGCTGGTCCATCTCGTCCGCGGCCTTCTTGAGCCTCCGGTGAGCGGACAGCAGTTGGAGCACAGCGCCCTCGGCGTAGCGGTGCATCAGGGAATCCCAGATGTCCTTCACCTCCTGGCGGGCGGTGAGGTACTCCTCGGCTGCGGGCAGGGCGGCCTGAAGTTCCTTGGCCACTACGAAAGCGACGCGAGCGCTCTCCCACTGGGCGGCCGCGGCGCGGTACTGCTCGTAGGTGTACTCGGCGGGCCTGGGGCCCTTGCGCTCAAGGTCGTTGAGCAGGGCGATGGGGTGTTCCTCGGTGCCGTCGAAGGGCTTGAAGTCGAACTTGCGAGTCCCGTCGGAGTTGGTGGTGACCTTCAGCAGGTGGGGGTGGTCTGGGTGCGCCATCTCTGATCTCCTGAATGAGCGTTAAGTATTCGTGCTGCAGATGCGGTGCAGTTTTGGAGCTTGAGGCTGCTGGGCGGGAAAACGACCAATGGTGTGATCACGTGGTGGTTAAGGCCCTGTTGCCGCCTCATGAAAAAAGTCCGATTCGGGGGGTTGACCCCCATTGGTGCTACTAATCAAGATTGGGGCGAATGGTCGACACTCTCTGCGAGAGTCCGGCTACCATCCCCTGATCCCCCGAAGGACTCATCGTGTGGACTCCTGGCCTGCTACGTTCGCCTTCTCGGCGTGGAAGGCATCTAGTAAGCGGGATAGCCAACGGTGCCTGGGAGTCCATGGAGGCCTTCATCATCCCGGGCACGGCCGACCAGCCCACCAACGGCTCCTACGACCCGTCGGCCCCGGCGACCTACATCCCCGAGTCGCTCGACCCGAGCGACTACCCGATGGCGCTGGACGACTCGGTCGAGGCGGGGCAGGACCCGCTCGCCCAGGAGCTGAGCAGCACCTACGGCACCGACGAGGTCTACGGCATGCACTGGCTGCTGGACGTGGACAACACCTACGGCTACGGGTTCTGCGGCGACGGCACCGACGACGCCCCCGCCTACATCAACACCTTCCAGCGCGGCTCCAACGAGTCGGTCTGGGAGACCGTGCCGCACCCGTCCTGCGAGACCTTCCAGCACGGCGGCGAGAACGGGTTCCTCGACCTGTTCACCGACGACGACAACTACTCCGAGCAGTGGCGCTACACCAACGCCCCCGACGCCGACGCGCGGGCCGTGCAGGTGGCCTACCTGGCGCACGAGTGGGCCTCGGAGCAGGGCAACGAGGGCGCGATCGCCGAGAACGTCTCCAACGCGGCGATGATGGGCGACTACCTGCGCTACGCCATGTTCGACAAGTACTTCAAGGAGATCGGCGACTGCGTCGACCCCCAGTCCTGCCCGCCCGGATCGGGCAAGGACTCCGCGCACTACCTCATGGCCTGGTACTACTCCTGGGGCGGCGCGCTGGAGAGCGCCGAGTACCCCTGGGCCTGGCGCATCGGCGGATCCTCCGCCCACCAGGGCTACCAGAACGTGATGGCGGCCTACGCGCTCTCGGAGGTGTCCGCGCTCCAGCCGGAGTCGGCCACCGGAACCGAGGACTGGGGCACCAGCCTCGACCGGCAGCTGGAGTTCCTGGAGTGGCTCCAGTCCTCCGACGGCGGCATCGCGGGCGGCGCGACCAACAGCTGGGAGGGCACCTACGCCCAGCCGCCCTCGGGCACGCCCACCTTCCACGGCATGTTCTACGACGAGAAGCCCGTCTGGCACGACCCGCCGTCCAACCGCTGGTTCGGCTTCCAGGTCTGGGACATGGAGCGGGTGGCCGAGTACTACCGCATCACCGGCGACGAGCGCGCCGGGGGCATCCTGGACGACTGGATCCCCTGGGCGATCGCCAACACCACCGTCGGCGAGAACGGCGAGTTCGCCATCCCCGCCGACATGGAGTGGAGCGGCCAGCCCGACACCTGGACCGGCGAGTCCACGGGCAACCCCGACCTGAGCGTCGAGGTCGTCTCGCACGGACAGGACGTCGGCATCGCCGCGGGCCTGGCCAAGACCCTCATGCACTACGCCGCCGCCACCGGTGACGCCGAGTCCCGCGCGACGGCCGAGGGCCTGCTCGACGCCCTCCTGGCCAACCAGGACGACCTGGGCGTCGCCGTTCCCGAGACGCGGGCCGACTACGCCCGCTTCGACGACGAGTTCGGCGCCCCCGACGGCGGCCTCTACATCCCCGAGGGATGGACCGGCCAGATGCCCAACGGGGACGCGGTCGACTCCGACTCCACGTTCCTGTCCATCCGGTCCTTCTACGAGGACGACCCGAACTGGCCCCAGGTCGAGGAGTACCTCAACGGGGGGCCGGTGCCCGAGTTCACCTACCACCGCTTCTGGGCGCAGGTGGACGTGGCCACAGCCCTCGCCACCCACGGCGAGTTGTTCGGCGACGGCGCCTGACCGGCCGTAGCCGCACGGGGGCGGGCGCCGACGGCACCCGCCCCCACCCCCCACCGAAGAAAGGAACACCATGTCGGTCACCAAGGGGCGAAGACGGCTCCGGGGAGGCGCCGCGGCCGCGGCCGCCCTCGCCCTCAGCCTCGTCACGGGCGGCCTGGCCGCCGCCGCGCACGCCGAGGAGAACACCCCGCTCCCGGCGGAGGAGGCGGCCCGGGCGCAGCAGGCCACCCTGCGCGAGCTCGCCGACCAGCGCGGGCTGCGCATGGGCACCGCGGTCGGTTCGCAGTACCTGAACCAGGCGGACTACGCGCAGACCGCCGCGAGCGAGTTCAACTCCGTCACCCACGAGAACGACCTCAAGTGGGAGACGGTCCAGCCCCAGCCGGGGCAGTTCAACTGGACCAACGCCGACCGCATCGTGGACTTCGCCCAGCAGAACGACCAGCTCGTCCACGGTCACACGCTGGTGTGGCACAGCCAGCTGCCCCCATGGGTGAGGGACGGCACCTTCAGCGAGGACCAGCTGCTGGACGTCATGGACACCCACATCAGCACCACCGTGGGGCGCTACCGCGACGACATCGCCACCTGGGACGTGGTCAACGAGCCCATCGGGGACAACGCCCAGTTCCGCGACTCGGTCTTCCACCGGACGCTGGGGGAGGACTTCATCGCGGAGGCCTTCCGGATGGCCGACCGGGCCGACCCGGACGCCCGCCTGTTCATCAACGACTACAACATCGACGGGATCAACGCCAAGAGCGACGCCTACTACGACCTGGTCCGGGACCTGCTGGCGCAGGGCGTGCCGATCGACGGCATCGGCTTCCAGGGCCACCTCATCGCGGGACAGGTCCCCTCCAGCATCCAGCAGAACATCCAGCGCTTCGTGGACCTGGGCCTGGAGGTGATGATCACCGAGCTGGACATCCGCATCCAGATGCCCGCCACCCAGCAGAAGCTGGAGCAGCAGGCCAGGGACTACGACCAGGTGGTCAACGCCTGCTACGCGGTCGACGGGTGCTCCGGTGTGATCGTGTGGGGCGTCACCGACGCCTACTCCTGGGTCCCCGACACCTTCGAGGGCCAGGGCGCGGCGCTGCCCATCGACGAGAACTACGACCCCAAACCCTCCTACTGGTCGATCCACGAGGCACTCGGCGGCGACTCCGGCCCCGGTCCCGACCCGGATCCGGACCCGACCGACCCGCCGTCGGGTGAGTGTGAGGCGGTGTACTCGGTGACCAACCAGTGGCAGGGGGGTTTCCAGGCGCAGGTGACGGTGACGGCGGGTGCCGCTCTGTCGGGGTGGACCGTGGAGTGGACCTTCGGTAGTGGTGAGAGTGTCTCGCACGCCTGGAACGCGTCGGTGTCCGGTAGCGGTGGGAGTGTGACCGCGACGGACGCGGGTTACAACGGCACGCTCTCGGCGGGGCAGTCGACCTCCTTCGGGTTCGTCGGCAACTCCAGCGGTGGTGTCTCCACGCCCGAGCTCACGTGCAGCGGCTCCTGACCGGCGGCTGACCCCGTCCGCGGGGGAGTACCGGAACCGAACGACGCTGACGCGACCGCCCCGGAACAGGCCGCGCCTGTGTCAGGACCGGGCGCCGGGGGACCGCAGCCGCCAACCCCCGGCGCCCACCCGGTCCCCGCCCGCGAGGGCGGGAGCCCCGCAACACGACAACGTTGTCCGCCCCTCTACCTGGAGCCCTCCCATGGTCAAACGCCTGCTGATCGCCCTCGGGTCGGTCATCACCCTGGTGGCCGCACTGCTCGTGCACTCGCTGCCCGCGCACGCCGACACCGGCTTCCGCGTCAGTGACGGCCGCCTCGTCGACGCCGCCGGAAACGACTTCGTCATCCGCGGCGTCAGCCACGCCCACACCTGGTACACCCAGGAGACCCAGTCGTTCGCCGACATCAAGTCCCTGGGCGCCAACGCCGTCCGCGTGGTCCTCAGCAGCGGCCAGCGCTGGACGGAGAACACCGCCGCCGACGTGGCCAACGTCGTCGACGAGTGCAAGACCAACCAGCTGATCTGCGTCCTGGAGGTACACGACACCACCGGCTACGGCGACCAGGCCGGGGCCGCCACGCTCGACCAGGCCGTCGACTACTGGCTGCGCGTCCAGGAGGCCGTCGAGGGCGAGGAGGACCACATCCTCGTCAACATCGGCAACGAGCCCTACGGCAACGACGCCGCGATCAACCAGAACTGGGCCGCCGACACCAGCGACGCCATCAACCGCCTGCGCGACGCGGGCTTCGACCACACCTTGGTCGTGGACGCGCCGAACTGGGGCCAGGACTGGGCGGGTGTCATGCGCGACAACGCCCAGTCGGTCTTCGACTCCGACCCCGACGCCAACACGGTCTTCTCCGTGCACATGTACGGCGTCTACCAGCAGGAGTCGACGATCGTCTCCTACCTGGAGCACTTCGTCGACGCGGGCCTGCCGCTGATCGTCGGAGAGTTCGGCCACGACCACTCCGACGGCAACCCCGACGAGGACGCCATCATGTCCCACGCCGAGCGCCTGGGGCTGGGCTACATCGGCTGGTCCTGGAGCGGCAACGGCAGCCCCGTGGAGTACCTGGACATGGTGGAGGGCTTCGACGTCAACAGCCTGACCCCCTGGGGCGAGCGCATCTTCAACGGCCCCGACGGTATCGCCGCCACCGCCGAGGAGGCCCCGGTCTACGGCGGCGCCCCCGAACCGACCGACCCGCCCACCGAGGAGCCCACCGACCCGCCGACCGAGGAGCCCACGGACCCGCCGTCGGGTGAGTGTGAGGCGGAGTATGTGGTGACCAACCAGTGGCAGGGGGGTTTCCAGGCGCAGGTGACGGTGACGGCGGGTGCCGCTCTGTCGGGGTGGACCGTGGAGTGGACCTTCGGCAGTGGTGAGAGTGTCTCGCACGCCTGGAACGCGTCGGTGTCCGGTAGCGGTGGGAGTGTGACCGCGACGGACGCGGGTTACAACGGCACGCTCTCGGCGGGGCAGTCGACCTCCTTCGGGTTCGTCGGCAACTCCAGCGGTGGTGTCTCCACGCCCGAACTCACGTGCAGCGGCTCCTGACCTGTCCGCACCCCGTTCCGTGACCCAGTGATCCCGTAGCCCAGTGCCCCCGTAATCAAGTGACCAAGTGACCCAACGCACCCGCTGATCCCGCTGAGGGAGCAGACGACCCATCCCCGGCCGCACCGCCCCGGTGCGGCCGGGCACCCCCCACAGAGATTGGAGTGGCCCATGCGGTCACGCAGCACCCTCGCCATGGCCGTGGCGCTCGGCGGCCTCGTCGTCGGCACCACCGTCGTCGCGCTGCCCGACGCGGCCCAGGCCCACGGCGCGTTCACCTACCCGGCCAGCCGCACCTACGCCTGCTTCCAGGACGCCACCGGCGGCAGCAGCGGCGGCGCGCTCCAGCCGACCAACGACGCCTGCGCCGACGCGCTGGCCGAGGGCGGCAACTACCCGTTCTGGAACTGGTTCGGCAACCTCATCAGCAACTCCGACGGACGCCACCAGGAGTTCGTGGCCGACGGCGAGCTGTGCGGCCCCACCGACAGCTTCTCGTCCTTCAACGCGGTCCGCGCCGACTGGCCGACCACCGAGCTGCCCGCCAACACGACGGTGGAGTTCCACCACAACGCCTGGGCCGCGCACCCGGGCACCTTCTACACCTACGTCACCGAGGACGGGTTCGACCCCGCGGCCGACGCGCTGACCTGGGACTCCCTGGAGCTCATCGACGAGGTCACCGACCCGCCGCTGCGCAGCGGCGGCGTCGCCGGAGCCGAGTACTACTGGGACGTGGACCTGCCCGACAAGGAGGGCCAGCACATCATCTACGTGGTGTGGGAGCGCTCCGACAGCCCCGAGGCGTTCTACAACTGCTCCGACGTGGTCTTCGAGGGGGGTTCGGGCGGCAACCCGGACCCGGACCCGGAGCCCGAGCCGGAGCCCGAGCCGGAGCCGGAGCCCGAGCCCACGGATCCGCCGCAGGGCGAGTACTGCACGGCCGAGTACACCGTCCTCAACGAGTGGCAGGGCGGCTTCCAGGCCGAGGTCGAGGTCACCGCGGGAGAGAACGGGACCGACGGCTGGATGGTGGACTGGGTGTACGCCAACGGCCAGGCGGTCAGCAGCGCATGGAACGCCTCGCTCGTCAACCACGGCGCCCACTTCGAGGCCACGAACGCCGCGCACAACGGCTCGCTCGCGGCGGGGGAGAGCGCCAGCTTCGGGTTCACCGCCACCTCGGGGAACGTGAACATCGAGCCCCAGGTGTCCTGCCAGGAGCCGTGACCTGACCATCCCGGAGGGACCGTCGCCCCCCACGTGAGGGCCGCAGAGGCCCGCGCGGTCCCGGCGCCACGGTACCGAACGCTGTTCGGTACCGTGGCGCCATGAACACCGCGAAGATCTACACCTCCTGCCAGGAGCGCATGCTCGCGCTCGCCGACGACCTGACCGCGGAACAGCTCGCCACCCCCGTGCCCGCCCTGCCCGCGTGGACCGTCCAGCAGACCTACGCCCACCTGGCCGGACTCTGCGCCGACGTGCCCGCGGAACGGGTCACGCCCCCGGCGGACGACGCCGTCACCGCCCGCCAGGTGGTCGAGCGCGAGCACCTGGACATCGCCGGGCTCTGCGCGGCCTGGCGTGAGGACACCCCGGCACTGCTGGAGGTCTTCGCCACCCGGACCAGGGCCCGCTACTTCCTGCCCGCCGTCGACGTGTGGCACCACGAGAACGACGTCCGGGGCGCCCTGGGGATGCCCGCCCAGCCCGAGCACGCCGACGAACTGGCCGCCTTCGTCCTGGGCGCGACGGCCCGCGCGTGGTCCCCGGACCTGCCCGGGGTGCGCGTGGCGGCGACGGACACCGGCCAGGAGTGGGCCTTCGGCGAGCGGGCCGACCTGGAGTGGTCGGCCACGGCCTTCGAGTTGCTGCGCGCCGCCACCGGCCGCCGCAGCGCCGCCCAGATGCGCGCCATGGACTGGAGCGGCGACCCCTCGGGCGTCCTGCACCGGTTGTCGGCCTTCCCCTTCCCGGAGGTGGACCTGCGGGTCTGACCGCAGGCGGGCGAGCGTGCCCGAACCTTCCGGGAAGGGGGCGGGTCCGTGCCGGTCCGGACCTTTCACGGCTCGGGTGCGCCGGTCCGGGCGGACCCCTGCCGAACAGGGGCGGGCTCCACTCGGGTCGGGGCCGCTGGTGGACGGCGGCGGCCGCCGCCGCAGGCCGGGTCCGCCGGTGGCAGCCGCCAGTCAGGGCCGGTACGGGATCCGGTCGACGGCCCGCACCTCGCCCAGCGTGGACCACTCGTTGCGGCCCAGCCGCGCCAGCGGGCGCAGCAGGGTCGCCTCGGGGTGTCCATCCACCAGCACCGACTCGTCCACGGCCGCCCGCACCACCCGGCCGAACACCACCGTCGAGTCGCCCAGGCCCACCGTCGAGTGCAGCACGCACTCCAGCGCCACCGGGGAGCCCGCCACCCGGGGCGGGCGCACCGACGCGCTGGGCTCGCGCCCGATCCCCAGCGCCTCGAACTCGCTCACCTCCGGCGGGTAGGAGGTGCCGCTGGCGTTGACCTGCTCCTGCATCGGCTCCGGGGCCAGGTTGACCACGAACTCGCCGGTCTCCTCCGCGTTGCGCAGCGAGTCCTTGCGCCGCACCGAGGTGAACTGCACGATCGGCGGCTGGGTGCACGCGACGGTGAAGAAGGAGTGCGGCGCCAGGTTGTCCACGCCCGCCGCGGACGTGGTGGAGACCCACGCGATCGGGCGCGGCAGGATCACGGCCGTCATCAGCTGGTAGAACGCTCGTCCGGGCAGATCATCCGGTGTCCATTCGGTACGCATCGGCATCGATTATCCCGCCTCGGGGTGAGCGGGCCGCACCATCCGGGCCGCGCTCCGGGTGCGAGTCCCCGAACACGGCGCCCCCGCCGCGCGGTCGCGGACCACCACCGGTCCGCGCCCGCGCGTCCGGCTCACGCCGTGCGGTCGAACTCCGCCTGTCGCGGCGCCCCGGCCCGGCGCCACTCCATGCGCGCCCAGGGCAGGCGCAGTTCGGAGGTGCCGGTGACGTCCAGCGGCTTGAGGTCCTCCACCGCCTCGGCCTCCCGGTGGCGGGAGAACACCGACTCGGTGTAGCGGTGGCCGGTGTCCGCCGCGACGAACACCACGGTCCGGCCGGGAGAGAGCCCCAGTTCCCACCGGGCGGCCAGGTAGGCGGCGCCGCTGGAGAGCCCCGCGAACACGGCGTGCCGCCGGAGCAGGTCGACCGTCCCGGCCAGGGCCGCCGTGAAACCCGTCCAGTGCACGGTGTCGTAGAGGGTGTGGTCGACGTTGCCGAAGGGGATGGCGCTGCCGATCCCCGCGATGATGATGTCCCGGTCGGGCACGCCGTCGCTGGCGAAGGTGACGCTTCCGAACGGCTGCACCCCCACCAGGCGGGTTTCCGGGTCGGCCTCGCGCAGGTAGGTGCCCAGCGCGCCGGTGGACACGCCGGTTCCCACACCCCCCACGAGCGTGAGGTCCGCGCCCGCCGTCTCCCGGCGGATCATCTCGGCGACCTCGCGGTAGCCCAGGTAGTGGACGGGGTCGTGGTACTGGCGCATCCAGTGGTGGTCCGGGTGGGCGGCCAGGACCTCCCGGACGCGGCGCACCCGGCGGCTCTGGTCCAGACGCAGGTCGTCGCTGGGCTCCATCTGCTCCAGACGCACGCCCAGGACCTCCAGCTGTACGCGCAGGGTGTGGTCCACGGTGGTGGAACCGATGATGTGACAGCGCAGTCCGTACCGGTGGCAGGCCAGCGCCAGCGCGTGTGCGTAGACGCCGCTGGAGCTGTCCACCACGGTGTCGCCGGGGCGGACGGCGCCGGTCTCGACGAGGTGGCGGACCGCGGCCACGGCCGAGAGGGCCTTGAGGGTCTCGAACCGCAGGCACAGCAGTCCGCCGCCCAGGTCGATGAGGTCGGGGCGGCCGATCGCGTCGGAGGCGTGCTCGTCCACGGTCGTTCTCCTTACTGGTGGCTGGGGCGGACGCGCGCACCGGAACGCGACGGTGCACGCGCCCGCCCGGGGAGGAGGTGTCGTGGGTGTTCAGGTCGCCGGGGTCGCCCGGTAGCGGTAGAGCCTCGTGGGGTCGGCGCTGAACTGGGAGAAGGGGAAGGGCTCGGCGGAGACTCCGTCGACTCCGTGGCCGAGGAAGGCGCGTGCCACCGCGCTCGCGCTCTGGGCGTAGACGTACAGGGGGACGCCGCGCTCCCGGCACCGTGCCAGGAGCGGGTCGAAGGTGCCGTTGCCGAGGGTCATGCCGGTGGCCACGACGGCGTCGGCCGCGTCGACCACCTCCTCCATGGACTCCGAGACGGGGTCGCCCCACCGGGTGGTACGCAGGTTGAGGTCGCAGGGCAGGCATTCGCCGCCGCGTTCGCGGATGGCGGCCACGAGGGGGTTGACGACGCCGATCAGCGCGATCCGCGCGCCCTCGGTGATGGGGACGAGGGAGGCGACGGCGGCGTCCCGGGCCTCCGCGCGCTGTTCGGGCGTTCCGGCCGGCAGGGTGACCGGCTCGGCCCGGGGGTCCTCGCGGTGCGGCGCGGTGTGGGCGAGGTGGGCGTCCAGGGCGGCCACCCGCAGGGGGAGGGGGCCCCGCGTGAGCAGTTCGGCCAGGGGGGCTCCCGAGGCCTCGCGGCACAGGTCCGGCGCGATCTGCCCGTCCTCGAAGGCGCAGGCCCCGAAGGCCCCGCCGACGCGGACGGCGACGTAGTGGTTGAGGTAGGTGGTGTCGCCCCCGGCCAGGCGGGTGCCGTGGTGGAGCCAGAAGACGCTGGTGGCCACGGTGTCGCCGACCCGGTCGGCGGCGTCGCGGAGGAGGTCGTCGAGGGTCATCTCGCGGTCTCCTCCCGGAAGCGGAACAGGTAGGTCAGGACCCCGTCGCCCCAGTCGTGCCGGTGGTGCACCTCGGCCCGGAAGCCGGTGGCCTCCGCGTGCCCGACGATGCGGCGCAGGTCGGCGGTGTTGGAGGCGATGAGGAAGACCTCCGCGCCGGGGGCCAGGAGCGGGCGCTCGGCCAGCTGGGTGAAGAACTTCTCCGTGACCGGCGCGCCCACGCACACGTTGCGCACGACGTCGGGGTCGGTGCTGACCGCCTGGCTGACCGCGGGCGGGTTGAAGGTGACCACGTCGACCCTGGTCCCGTCCGGAAAGCCCGCGAACATGTCACCGGTCACCGGGACGAGTTCGGTGGCGGTGCGCCCCTGGAGCAGGCGCGCGAAGTTGCGGGCGGCGGCCTCGACGCTGGGGCCGTGGACGTCGGCGGCGTGGACCCGGCTGGCGCCGCGGGCTCCGGCGGCGACGGCCTCCACGCCCAGGCCCACACCCATGGCGGCGTAGCGCCGTCCGCGCACGTCGATGTCGTCCGCCAGGATGCGCTGGTGGACCATCCTGCTGGTCCCGCCGGGGAGGAAGACGCCGGGCGGTACCTCGAACTCCCATCCGTTCCACGTGTAGGAGCGGGTGGTGTGCAGGTCCTTTCTCGGCGGGTTGACGGCGAGGATCTGTTCGGCGGGCAGCGGTGGGGGCAGTTGGTCCACGAGGGAGCGGTCCACGGTCGTCCTTCCAAGGGGGTCGGGAGTAACACGGGACACCAACGGGGAGCGCCGGACGTTCTGAGTACCGGAGTCCGCGCGCTATTGTAGATAAAACGATAACCATTGTCATTAGCGGGGTCGGAGTTCGCGTCCCCGAGGCGTGTTCGGTGGACACCGCCCGCCACGGGGCGGGGCGGGCCCTCCGGCGGACACGCCCAGGCGAGGGCGGCGTCAGCGCGCCCTGCCGGTGACCACTTGTGGAGAGGACGTGGAAAGACGTGGCCCACACCCAGCAGACCGGCGCCGGGCCCACGGCCCCACCGCGCGCGCACGTGCTCTCGGATCCCGCCTTCCTCCGCCTGTGGTCGGGAAGCACCGCCTCGGGGCTGGCCACGTGGGCCATGCCGTTCATCCTCGGCCTGGCCGTCCTGGACGGATCGCTCACCGCCATGGGGCTCGGCCTCCTCCTGGCCACCCGTACCGGCGGGTTCCTCCTCGCGCTGCCGCTCGGCGGCCTGCTGGCCGACCGGCTCTCCCGCCGCGCGGTGGTGCTGTGGGCCGGAATCCTCGCGGCGGCGGCCACGCCGCTGGTCGCCGCAGGGGTGGCGACCGGCGCCCTCGCGCTCGCGGCCGTCGCCGCGGCGGCCGTGGGTGCGGGCCAGGGAGCCTGTAGACCCGCCTTCCAGGCGCTGACCGCCGAGGTCGTGGACGAGCCGCGGCGCCAGCGCGCCAACGCGGCGCTCACCATCTCCGTGCGGGTCACCACCCTGGTCGCCCCGGGGGCGACGGCGCTGCTCTCCACGGTCCTGGGCGTGGACGCCCTCCTCCTGGTCACCGCCGCGCTGTGGGCGGTCGCCGCCCTGGCGCCGCCCAGGGGCCGGGCCGCGCCTGCGCCGCTCGGAGGCGACGCCGCGCGGACGGTGCCCGCGCGCGGCCCCTCGCTGGTCGCCGACTTCCGCGACGGGCTGCGCGAGGCCCGGCGCCACACGTGGTTCCTCGCGGGGCTGGGCGCGCTGACGGCGGTGATCGCCACCGGGTACTCCGCCACGGGCGTCCTGCTCCCCGTGGTCAGCCGCGACACGTACGGCACCGAGGCGGTGCTGGCGGGCGCGCTGACCGCCTACACCGGGGGAGCCCTGGCCGGGGCGCTGCTGATCGGGCGCTGGCGCCCCTCCTCCCAGGGGTGGGTCGCGCTGGCGGGCCTGGCCCTGTACGGCCTCGCGCCGCTGAGCCTGCTCCTCCCCGTGGGCCCGTGGACGGTGTTCGCCGCCTACGCCCTGGCCGGAGTCGGGATCGAACTGTTCAACGTCCCGTGGTTCACCGCCGCCCAGCGCGAGGTCGCGCCCGACAAGCTCGCCCGCGTCTCCTCCCTGGACTTCCTCTTCTCCTACGGCCTGGCCCCGGTCGGACTCGCGCTGATCGCCCCGGCGACCCAGGCCTTCGGTGCGGAGGCGGTCCTCGCCGTGTGCGCCGCCCTCTGCTTCCTGGCCCCGGGAGTCGCGGCGCTCGCCCCCGGCGCTCGCCACTTCGCCATGGGGGGCCGGAGGGTCCCGCGCACGGCCTGACACCGGCGGGGGAGGACCCGGCGGCGTGAGCACCCTCCGCCGGAACCGCGTCGGCGTCCTGCTCGGCCGGGTTCGCCACCGGCCCGGACGAGTGGCGGGACCGGGCACCGGGCATAGAGGGCGCATGGAACTGATCACGGTGGAGGACGTCCGCGCCGCGCGGGAGCGCCTGCACGGGGAGGTGGTGCGCACCCCGCTGACGGCGGGCCCCGCCGGGGGGCCGCCGTTCCTGCTCAAGCCCGAGAGCCTCCAGCCCACCGGGGCCTTCAAGCTCCGCGGCGCCACCAACGCCGTCGCCCTGCTCGACCCCGCCCAGCGCCGGAGCGGCGTGGTGACCCACTCCTCGGGCAACCACGGCCAGGCACTCGCCCACGCCGCCGCCCGGCACGGGGTGCCCTGCACCGTCGTCGTCCCCGAGGGCGCACCCGAGGTGAAGGTCGACCGCATGCGCACCCTCGGCGCCCGCATCGTCATGGTCGCCCCCCAGCAGCGGGAGGCCACCGCCCGGCGGCTCCGGGACGAGGAGGCGCTCGCCCTCGTCCCGCCCTTCGACGACCCGCACGTCATCGCGGGACAGGGCACCGTCGGCCTGGAGATCCTGGAGCAGTCGCCCGAGGTCGCGACCATCGTCGTGCCCGTCGGCGGAGGCGGACTGGCCTCGGGGGTGGCCACCGCCGCGCTGGCCGCCGGAGGTTCGCGCCGCGTCCGCGTCGTGGGGGTGGAGCCCGAACTGGCCGCCGACGCCGCCGAGAGCCTGCGCGCGGGGAGCCTGGTCACCTGGTCGCCCGAGCGCACCCACCGCACCATGGCCGACGGGGTGCGCGTGTGCCTGTCCGAGCTGACCTTCGCCCACCTGCGCGCCCGCCTGGACGAGGTCGTCACCGTGACGGAGGAGGAGATCGCCCGCGCCGTCGCGGCCCTCGCCCACGGGGCGCGCCTGGTCGCCGAACCCAGTGGGGCCCTGGCCGCCGCCGCGATCCTGGCGGGCCGTGTGCCCACCGCGCCCGGCCGCCCGCAGGAGACGGTCGCGGTCGTCTCGGGGGGCAACGCGGACCCGGAGCTGTTCGCCCGTCTGGTGGCGTGAGCGGCGCGAGCGGAGCAGGTCTCAGGCGCGGGAGCCCCCGCCTCCGGCGGGCCCGCTCCCGTTCACCCGGTCCCGCTCGCCCGTCCGCGCCGTGACGGGATCGCGGCGCCCGGCGGCGCGCGCGGCACGGTCCTCGCGGCGGCGCATGGCCATGTCCGACAGGGCGGCCAGCCCGAAGGCGATGACGACCGCGGCGACGATCAGCACGGTCCACAGCGCGGTACCGAAGGATTCGGGGTCGATCATGGGTGCTCCGAGGGGATCGGGGGTTGGGCGTGCCGACAGCACAACCGTAATAGGCGTTAACTTTCGGACCGATCGCTGGCGACAGTGAACTGCGTCATACACGCGTCGCCACACGTCCGCCCGCACGCGCACACGACGAGGGGCTCGGAACGGCGTCGCGGCACCGTCCCGAGCCCCTGCCACACAGGCCCGAAGCCCCTACAGGATCGAACCGGGGGAGTAGGCGGCCGCCTCCGGACGCGCGGCCACGATCTGGTCGATCCGCCCCACCACGGCGGCCACCTGGTCGGCGGCGGCACCGGTGAAGGTGATCCGGTCGGCCAGCAGCGCGTCCAGCTCCGCGCGGTCCAGCGGGAAGCGCCCGTCCTCGGCCAGGCGGTCCAGCAACCGGTTGCCCACGCCCTCCTGGCGCATGGCCAGGGCCGAGCCCACGGCGTGCTCCTTGATCAGCTCGTGGGCGGTCTCGCGGCCCACCCCGGCGCGCACCGCGGCCATGAGCATCTTGGTCGTGGCCAGGAACGGCAGGTAGCGGTCGAGCTCGGCGGAGACCACCGCGGGGAAGGCGCCGAACTCGTCCAGCACCGTCAGCATCGTCTCGACCAGCCCGTCGAAGGCGAAGAACGCGTCCGGCAGGGCCACCCGGCGCACCACCGAGCAGGACACGTCGCCCTCGTTCCACTGGTCCCCGGCCAGCTCACCGGCCATGGACGCGTATCCGCGCAGAACCACGGTCAGCCCGTTGACCCGCTCGCAGGAACGCGTGTTCATCTTGTGCGGCATGGCCGAGGAGCCCACCTGGCCCTCGGCGAACCCCTCGGTGACCAGCTCGTGCCCGGCCATCAGGCGGATGGTCTTGGCCAGCGACGAGGGACCGGCGGCCAGCTGCACCAGCGCGGTCAGCACCTCGAAGTCCAGTGAGCGCGGGTAGACCTGGCCCACGCTGGTGAACCGCCGCTCGAACCCGAGGTGGGAGGCCACCTCGTCCTCCAGCGCGGTGAGCGCGGCGCGGTCCCCGCCCAGCAGGTCCAGCATGTCCTGCGCGGTGCCCACCGGGCCCTTGATCCCGCGCAGCGGGTAGCGGGAGATGAGCTCCTCCAGCCGCCCGTGGGCGACCAGCACCTCGTCGGCGATCGACGCGAACCGCTTGCCGAGCGTCGTGGCCTGCGCCGCCACGTTGTGGGAGCGGCCCGCCATCACCGTCCCGCCGTACTCGGCCGACAGCCTCCCCAACCGGGCCAGCAGCGCCACCACCCGGTCACGCGCCAGCAGCAGGCTGTCGCGCACCTGGAGCTGCTCGACGTTCTCGGTCAGGTCGCGCGAGGTCATGCCCTTGTGCACGTGCTCGTGCCCGGCGAGGGCGTTGAACTCCTCGATGCGGGCCTTCACGTCGTGGCGGGTGACCCGCTCGCGCTCGGCGATGGAGGCCAGGTCCACCTGCTCCAGGACCTTCTCGTAGTCCTCGACCACACCGGCGGGGACGTCCACGCCCAGACGTGCCTGGGCGCGCAGCACGGCCAGCCACAGCCGCCGCTCGGCGACCACCTTGTACTCGGGGGACCACAGCCGGGTCAGCTCCGCGGACGCGTAGCGGGCAGCCAGGACATCAGGGATCAGCGGTTTCGCACTCACGTCGTCCGACCCTATCGTCCTGAGCTGCGGCGCACGCGCGGCCACTCCCCCCGAAGGCCAGGGCCCTCCCCGGGCCCTTCCCCGGGCCCTCCGCGCAGGGGTCCCGGCTGCCCTGAGGGTAGGGCCAGCCCCACCCCCGGCCCGGTGGCACGGCCGATTCCCGCCTGGGCCGGGCCTGCCTAACGTTGGACCATGACCACTCCCGCGGAGTCCCCAAGCGCACCGCGCGCCCTGTTCCAGGCGCTCGGGACACGGCGTTTCCTGCTCACCTCATGGCCCTGGCGGGGCCTCGCCTACAGCGGCAGCACCACCCTGGTGGCCTTCGCCCTGTTCTTCGTCGCCTCTCCCGTCCTTGCCCCCTGGTTGGCGCTGTTCATGGCGTGGACCGGAGGGATCGAGGCGTCCGCCGACTACGTCGAGATCGTGCTGGTGCTGGTCCTGTGCCTGGTGTTCACGTTCCTGCTCGGCCCGCTGGTCGCCATCCCCCTGGGCGCGCTGGAGCGCTGGCGCCTGGGACTGGTCGGGGGCGGCCCCCGGGAGAGCGGGCACCGCGAGCCGGTCCCCGGACTGTGGGGGTGGGTGCGCACCCGCTACACCGAGGCCGCCACCTGGCGGGAGGTGGTCTACGCGGGGCTGATGCTCCCCCTGGCCGGGGCCACCGGCATGCTCACGGGCTTCCTCCTGATGCTCGTGATCATCCTGGTGTCCGGACCGTTCCTCCTCGACGACGTTCCCGGCTCCGTCGTCGACCTCGGCCCCGTGACGCTCACCTCCAGCGCCGAGGCGGCGCCCTACACCCTCCTGGCCCCGCCGCTGCTGGTCGTCCTGCTCTACGTGTCCGCGGCACTGGCGTGCCTGCACTCCCTGCTGGCCCGCACCCTGCTCGTCGGCCCGCCCAAGGGGGTCCTGCACGCCGAACTCAACCAGGTCACCGAATCGCGGGCCCGCCTGGTCAGCGCCTTCGAGTACGAGCGCCGCCGCATCGAGCGCGACCTGCACGACGGCGCCCAGCAGCGACTCGTCGCCCTGTCCATGGACCTGGGCGTGGCCCGCCTGGGCCTGGAGGAGGGCAGCGAGGCCGACCAGCGCGTGGTCGCCGCCCAGACCAAGGCCGACGAACTCATCACCGAGCTGCGCGAGCTGGTGCGCGGCATCCATCCCCGGGTCCTCACCGACCGGGGCCTGTCCGCCGCCCTGGAGGAACTGGCCGACCGCTGCCCCGTGCCCGTGACGGTGCACGCGCGGCTCGGCGGACGCCTGCCCGCCCACGTGGAGGGCACCGCCTACTTCGTGGTCGCCGAGGCCCTCACCAACGTCTGCAAGCACACCGAGGCCAACGCCGCCGCCGTGCACGCCAGCACGGCCCCCGGCGCACCGGGCCGGTCCGACACCCTGGTGGTCGAGGTCACGGACTACGGCGCGGGCGGCGCCGACCCCGCCCGCGGGTCCGGGCTCACCGGTCTCAAGGACCGCGTCGCCGTCATGGGCGGCACAATGGAGCTGTCCAGCCCCGAGGGCGGACCTACCCGAATCCGAGTGGAGCTTCCGTGCGGTCCCGTTCTCCCGACACCGCTGGCGTGATCCCCGACGCGCCCTCGGTCCCCACCGTCCTGGCCGAGGACGGCGTTCTGCTCAGAGAGGGCCTGTCCGGAATCCTGGAGCGCTTCGGCTTCCCCGTCGTGGCCTCGGTGGGCGACGCCGAGGCGCTGGTGTCGGCCGTCGCCGAGCACGAGCCCGGCCTCGTGGTCACCGACATCCGCATGCCGCCCGACTTCACCGACGAGGGGCTGCGTGCCGCCGTCCGGCTGCGCCGCGAGCGCCCCGGCCTGGCGGTGGTCGCGCTGAGCCAGTACGTGGAGCTGAGCTACGCCACCGACCTGCTCGACTCCGGGAACGGCCAGGGCGTGGGCTACCTGCTCAAGCAGAGGGTGGGCGACGTCCGCGAGTTCGCCTCCGTGCTGCGCCGGGTGGTGGACGGCGCGACCTTCGTCGACCCCGAGGTGGTCCGCCAGCTGCTGCGCCGCCGTGCCGACCCGCTGGAGCGCCTGACCCCCCGCGAGCACGAGGTCCTCGCCCTGATGGCCGAGGGCCGCTCCAACGGGGCGATCGCCCGCCAGCTGGTGGTCAGCGACGCCGCCGTCGGCAAGCACGTGGGCAACATCCTGGCCAAGCTCGACCTGCCCCAGGACGACGGCGTGCACCGCCGCGTCCAGGCGGTCCTGGCCTACCTGCGCGGCCGCCCCTCCTGAGCCTGAGCGCGGGGATTCGGCCGTCTTCGTCGCTTCCCGTCGTGCTCGGTGCCTCCTGCCGTCCCCAGCGTCCACGCTCCCCCGAGCGCGCGCGGCCCATCGGGGTCCGGTACGGACCGGCCGCGCCACGGACCCGCCGGGAGGCGGGGGAGCACCGGGCCTATCGTGGAGGGGCAGAGCCGTCACGGTGCGAACTCCCCCCGCAGCCCGTAGGAGACCGGATGCAGCCGACCGTCGCCGCCCCCGAGAGCGTCACCTGGAAGATCCACCTGGACCGGTCGATGTGGGTGGCGGGTGTGCGCGCCCTCATGCTCCAGGCCCTGCACCCGGTGGCCATGCAGGGGGTGTGGCAGCGCTCGGACTTTCGCTCCGACCCCACCGGCCGCCTGCTGCGCACCGCCCACTTCGTGGCCGTCACCACCTACGGCAGCCCCGCCGAGGCGGACGCGCTCGGCGAGCACATCCGCCGGGTGCACCGCGCGCTGTCCTTCACCGACCCGGCCAGCGGCCGCCTCCACCGGGTCGACCAGCACGACCTGCTGGTGTGGGTGCACTGCGCGGAGGTCTCCTCCTACCTGGAGAACGCCCTGCGCGCGGGCGTCGCGCTGACCGCCCGCGACGCGGACCGCTACCTCGACGAGCAGTCGCGCACCGCCGCCTACGTGGGCCTGTCGCGTGAGGACGTGCCGCGCTCGGTCGCCGACCTGCGCCGCTACCTGGCCTCGGTCCGGCCGGTCCTGCGCGTCACCCCCGAGGCCCGGCAGGCGGTGCGCTTCCTGCTGTGGCCCAAGGTGCCCGAGCGCCTGTCCTGGCTGGCCCCACTCAAGCCCCTGTGGTTCCCGGTCGGCGCGCTGTCCTACGCCACCCTGCCCGCGTGGGCGCGCCGCGCCTACGGGGTCCTGCCCGAGATGCCCGGCGGGGACGCGGCGGCCACCGCGTCGCTGCGGACCCTGCGGGCGGTGCTCAACCGGGTGCCCGAGCGCTACTACAACCTCGTCTTCGACGAGTCCACCGTGCGCAGCGCCGAGGAGGCCAGGCAGCGGCTGCTGGAGGCTGGGTACGAGATCGAGAACGGGTTCCGGGCGATGCGCGCCCGCACCCTCTTCCGGGCGCCCGCATCCGCTTTCGCGCAACCTGTAGACCATTGATGGGATGACGTGTCCTGCGTCAGTGGTCGTAGGCGTTGAGGGGTCGTAGGCGTTGTTTTCCACAGGCGGCCACGTTTTCCACAGGTGGTGGTTGGGGGTGTTCCCGGGTGGGGTTGGGGTGGTTTCCTGGAAATAGGGGGGATCCCACCCACGTGCGTTTCGGCATGCCCTCAACCGGCCGACAGTGAGAAAAGAACAAGGAATTGAGGGACAGGGAGGGGCCGCCATCAGGTCTCTCCCCTACGCCATTCCTGCTGGGGGTCGTTGGCGGCGACGAGAGCGCGCCCGCTGCCGCGAAAGGGCGCGGGAATGCGAGGAAACGGTCAGCGTCCGGTGGGGGCGAGGGTGCCCGACGACAAGCGGCACCAAAGGCGGGAGCGCCTGACGGAGGGCGACCAACGCCCGAGGTGCGGGGATGGCCGGGCTCTGCTGCGTCGGCACCAACGGCAGGCAGAACCTCCAGCCTCGAACAACGCCCCCGGCCCCTGCGGCCAGGGCGGGCGACGATGACACCGAAGGCGAGCGATCATTTCGGCCGCGCATTTATGGACACATTTTGGCCCGCCCTAATCATGGCTTATCGATGAAGGGCAAGCCTTCTGAAAAGGGAGCCGGAAAGGCGGGGAATTCAAGGCTGTGAATGCTGGCACAATGGCGACTGTTGGCTTATAATAAGAGGTATGGAGATGATGCTTGCAGCGCCCGACGTGGCCCCCGGGGAATGCTCCCCGGTCGTGGCCGCGCTGGCCGGTGCGCGCGAGGTCATCGACCAGACGTGGGGTGCCGACGTGCCGCCGGGGGCGGACGAGGCCGCCGCTGAGGAAGTCGCCGCCCTGTGGGCGCAGGTGGAGAGGATCCGCTATCAGGCGCTGACGCGGATGGCGCGCCTGTACGCGCGGGGTGAGGTGGCTCGCTACAGCGGCTACTCCACCTTGGATAAGTGGCTTGTCCACCACGGCAAGATGCCTACCGGCCAGGCCAAGGATCTGGCCCGTCTGGCCCAGCACGTGCACGAGGAGACGTTGCCGGCCACGGTTCAGGCTGTGGGCGAGGGCACGGTGGCGTTGGGTGAGGCGGTCGCGATCGCCAAGGCCACTGACAAAGCCGTCCAGACCCGCGACGCCCAGCATTTCCCTGACGCGGTGGAGTACCGGCGGGGGTTTGAGTCGGCGTTGGTGGCCGCGAAGGCAGAGCGGCCCGCGTTGTCGGTCAACCAACTCCAGTCGGTGGCCCGCCAGGTCGCTTATCGGTTGGACCCGCACCGCCTGGACCGCGATCACGAGGCCGCCCACGCGGCCCGAGGGTTGGCGGTCCATGACACGTTCCAGGGCAGCTACCAGTTACAGGCCTGGGGCGGGTCCGGGGACGCGTTGATCGTGCGCGCGGCCATCGACACCTTCACCACCCCGCCCGGAGAGGGCGAG
>NZ_CBDRFA010000095.1:0-30269 GCF_965343085.1 Nocardiopsis synnemataformans
GTCGCTGGTGGTGCCTTCTACATGGCCAGAGTCGATGTGGGCCTGCTTGATCCAGGTGCGAATGGTCTGGGCCAAGGGCTCGGACTCAGCGGCCAGGTCCTCGGGACTACGGCCGGAGCGGGCCAGAGCGATGATCTGGTCGCGGTACTCGGGCGGGTACGCGGGGCGGGCCTTGGGCACTGCAATCTCCTCGTTCGATGACAAAGTATCCGAAAGCGGACAAACGTGTTCGTACTGAGTTCACGAGCGACTCTTGTGGAGGAGAGAAACTGCCTGTTCTTCTCCTCTGCTGCGTGCACAGCAGCCTGGAGAGAGTTGTCCGTGACTTCCCTGACCGTGCGACCGAGCCCCTGGAGCTCGTCAGCCTTGTCCGCCACTTCTTGAGCGCTGGACGGGGTCACACCGTTACCTGCCTTGCGCAGTTTCCGCCGCGGCGGTTTCCGTGTGGATGGGGTAGGTGTGGGTTCCTCATCCTGGTCAGGGTCTTCTACGCGGGGAGTGTCGCTCATCGTGTTCCGTAAGTTGGCTGGGGTCCATGTTTCCACGGGTACACGACAGATCCTCAGTCACCGGAGGCGACTGCGGGCGAGGCCCTCAGCCACCGCACGTGGGTTATCACCGGCCTTGAGACCCGGCAGGCACCTCGTTCAGACGGTGATTTCCAGTTCGGCCAGCAGTGCGCGAACCCGCTCCTCGACCCCGTCACGGATCGACCGCACCGCGGTCAGGTCCTGGCCGTCGGGGTCGTCCAGGGTCCACTCCTCGTAGCGCTTGCCCGGGAAAATGGGGCAGGCGTCCCCGCAGCCCATGCTCACCACGACGTCGGCGGCGCGGACGACCTCGTCGGTCCAGGGCTTGGGGAACTCGGTCGCGATGTCGATACCGACCTCCTTCATGGCCGCCACCGCCGCCGGGTTGACCTCCTTGCCCGGCTCGGAACCGCCCGACCAGGCGATCGCCCGGTCCCCGGCAAGACGTCGGAAGAAGCCCAGCGCCATCTGGCTGCGCCCGGCGTTGTGCGTGCACAGGAACAGCACGACGGGGCGGCCGTCGTCCACCTTGTTCTCGATTCGCGCCAGGGCGGTCAGCCGCTGTCGGGCGAAGCGCTCGGCCAGCAGCGGCAGGAACTGGGCGATGGTGGCCCGGTCCGCGAACTGTTCGTAGCTGGAGTGCAGGAACCTTTCGATGGTCTCGGTGTTGAACACGCCCGTGAACTCATCGGCGAGGCGGTTGGAGGCGACTTTGAGGGCGTACTGCTGGTCGACGGTGAACTGGCGGGGTTGGGCGGTCATGGTGTTCCTTCCGGGTGGACGGCGGGCGCGAGCCGCTCGATTCGGTCGCTGATCTGGGCGAAGGCGTCCTCGAACGCCTTGTCGGTTCCGGTGCGCACGGGGTCAGGGACCGACCAGTGCAGGCGCTCGCGGGTGCGGGGCAGTTCCTCGTGGGCGCTGTCGCAAACCGCCACCACCAGGTCGTCCTGGCGCAGCACGTCCTGGACATGGGCGGTATAGGAGGCACCCAGGCGCAAGCCGTGTCGGCGGGCCGTGGCAATGGCACCCTCGTGCACGTGCTCACCCGGGTGGGTCCCGGCCGAGGCGGCGGGGATCGTGCTGCGGTGCTGCCACAGGGCGGCGGCCAGCTGGGAGCGGGCCGAGTTGCGTGTGCAGACGAACACCACGCGCGGGGCGTGCAACAGGGAGGTCGGGACCAGGGCGCTGAGCGCCTCGGGCAGCAGGCGGATGTAGACGCGGCGGTGGTCGGCCTCGGAGCGGGACCGGGTGAGCAGGCCCGCCTCCTCCAGTACCCGCAGGTGGTGGGCGATGAGGTTGGACCGCAGCCCCAACCGCTCGCCCAACTCCGAGGGTGAGGCGTCCCCGGTGCAGAGGGTGTCGGTGATGGCTAGGCGGGCGGGATCGGCGAGGGCGGCGTGGAGCGCGGCCCGACGCTCCAAAGGAAGCTCAGCGTTCATTGACTCAATGCTTGCTGAGCTGAATCAGGAGGTCAATCGCCTTCACCACGAGTACGCCCCGTGTTCGCGAGCCTGTCACTTCGATCCGCCGCCACGACCAGCCGAGAACGCAGGAGTTCATACCTGAGAGCTCTTGCAGTGGCGGTCAGGGTGTCTACTGCGTGTCACGTCCGGTCAGGAGCCGTGGTGGTCCCGATCCACCGCAGGTAGTCCGGGGAGCCTTCCACGATCGCGGTAGCGACCACCTCCGGGTTCGTCCACGGGTGGTGCTCAATCAGGTGCGCCTGAATCTGCGGGTACCGGTCAGCGCGCGCTTTCAGGAGGAGCTGCCACTCCTGGCCGGTGCCAAACTCGCCCAGGTGCCAGAACACCGAGGTCACCGGCCCGACGATCTGCGCGCCCGCTGCGAGCTTGGCCTCTACTGCTGTCTTCGCCAGTTCGACTGCCTGCTCGCGGGTCTCGGTCGCCGTGGACACCTGGAGGTAGTCGGTCATGGAGGGGTCCGTTCTGTCGCTGGTGTTCTCCGGGGAGCACAGACCAGCAGACACCAGAAGTGAGGGCCCCGCTCAAGTTCGAAGAGATCACCGGATTCCTGCCGGATCCTGGGACCGCCTCCCCCCGGTGGTCACTGTCGGTGGTCATCAAGAGGTTGTATGAGCCAGCCCCTCAGCCCGCTCGGGCTCCAAAATAGTGTTAACACCCTGCTAACACGGGGACCGGAAACAACCGGCACGGGAAGGGGCCGACCGGTAGTCCGGTCGGCCCCTCAGGACGCTCTCAGAGTGCGTTTCTACAGGTACTGGCCGGTGTTGGGCACCGTGTCGATGCTCCGCCCGGAGTCCGCGCCCTTCTTGCCCGTGACCAGGGTCCGGATGTAGACGATGCGCTCGCCCTTCTTGCCGGAGATGCGCGCCCAGTCGTCGGGGTTGGTGGTGTTGGGCAGGTCCTCGTTCTCGCTGAACTCGTCGACGCAGGCCTGCATCAGGTGCGAGACCCGGATGCCCTTGGACTGCTGGTCGATGAAGTCCTTGATGGCCATCTTCTTGGCCCGGGAGACGATGTTCTCGATCATCGCGCCGGAGTTGAAGTCCTTGAAGTACAGGACCTCCTTGTCACCGTTGGCGTAGGTGACCTCCAGGAAGCGGTTCTCCTCGCCCTCGGTGTACATGCGCTCCACGACCCGCTGGATCATGGCGTCCACCGTGGCCCTGGCCGACCCGCCGTGCTCGACGAGGTCCTCGTCGTGCAGCGGCAGGTCCGTGGTGATGTACTTGCCGAAGATGTCGCGGGCCGCCTCGGCGTCGGGCCGCTCGATCTTGATCTTGACGTCCAAACGGCCGGGCCGCAGGATCGCCGGGTCGATCATGTCCTCGCGGTTGGAGGCGCCGATGACGATGACGTTCTCCAGGCCCTCCACACCGTCGATCTCGCTCAGGAGCTGGGGCACGATCGTGTTCTCCACGTCGGAGGACACACCCGAGCCGCGGGTGCGGAAGATCGAGTCCATCTCGTCGAAGAAGACGATGACCGGGGTGCCCTCGGAGGCCTTCTCCCGTGCGCGCTGGAAGACCAGGCGGATGTGCCGCTCGGTCTCGCCCACGTACTTGTTGAGCAGCTCGGGGCCCTTGATGTTGAGGAAGAAGCTCTTGCCGACGTCGCGGCCGGTGCGCTCGGCGACCTGCTTGGCCAGCGAGTTGGCGACGGCCTTGGCGATGAGCGTCTTACCGCACCCGGGAGGGCCGTAGAGCAGCACGCCCTTGGGCGGGCGCAGCTGGTGCTCGTAGAAGAGCTCCTTGTACAGGTAGGGCAGCTCGACCGCGTCGCGGATCATCTCGATCTGCCCGGAGAGGCCGCCGATGTCGGTGTAGGAGATGTCGGGGACCTCTTCGAGAATGAGCTCCTCGACCTCGGACTTGGGGATGCGCTCGTAGACGTACCCCGAGCGCGGCTCCAGCAGCAGCGAGTCGCCGGGGCGGATCGCCTCGTCGCGCAGCGGCTCGGCCAGGCGGACGATCCGCTCCTCGTCGTGGTGGGAGATCACCAGGGCGCGCTCGCCGTCCTCAAGGATCTCCTTGAGCATGACGACCTCGCCGACGGTCTCGAAGGACTCCACCTCGACGACGTTGAAGGCCTCGTTGAGCATGACCTCCTGGCCGGGGCGCAGGTTGTCCAGGTCCACCGAGGGACTGACGTTGACCCGCATCTTGCGGCCGTTGGTGAAGATCTCGACGGTCTCGTCCTCGCGCGAACCGAGGTAGACACCGAAGCCCGACGGCGGCTGGGCCAGCCGGTCGACCTCCTCCTTGAGCGCCACGATCTGCTCGCGCGCCTCCTTCAAAGTGGAGACGAGCCGTTCGTTCTGGCCGTTGGCAGCGGCGAGGCTGGCCTGTGCCTCCCTCAGCCGCTCCTCCAGCAGGCGTACATGCCGGGGCGAATCGGCGAGCTTGCGCCGAACCACGCTGAGTTCCTTTTCCATGTAGGAGACCTGGGCCGTGAGTTCTTCGACTTCACGGTCCCGGTCGCTCTGACGCTCGTCGTCGCGCTCAGCCACGTCCGCCACCTCCCTATGAGGAACTACATCGGAGCCTACCTACCCTCGCCCTATTCCTAACCTCCCAGGGCCGGAGAGTGTCGTAGGCCTCATTTCCAGGTCTTGCGTCATCACAGGTCAGAGTGCTAAAGGATGACCCGACGTAATGAGAACGTAACCTCTGGGTCCGGGCGCGGGCAAGGAATCCGCCCCTTCTGGCGTTCCCTCCCCACCCACGTCAACGGGCCTGCCCGGACACGCCGAAGCCCGCCCGGACGGGTCCCCGTGGGGACCGCGCCGAAGACGCACGGTGAGGAGATGAGGGGCGGCGTGCGACGTGTGCGGGCGGGCTCAGGCGGTGGGCTCGGGCAAGGGGCCGCGCATCAGTCGCGGGCGTCCTCCCCCGGGGCCTGCGGGTCGGCGGCGTCGGCACCGGGGGCCTGCGGGCCGGAGGCGTCGACCGTCCCACCGGTGTCACCGTCACCGCGGGGCGCCTCGGGGACCGCCGCGTCGGTGGCCAGCGCCCTGACCTCCTCGGCCGGGGTCCCCTCCGCTCCGGCCGCGCGCCGGTCCTGCTCGCGCGCGGCGGTGAAGTCCTTGCCGTAGGCCCCCTTGGCCGGACGGCGGCGGCGCTCGGGGGCCTCGGCCCCGTCGGCCAGGCGGCGCGCGACCACCAGGAAGCCGGTGTGCCCGATCATGCGGTGGTCCGGACGCACCGCCAGGCCCTCCACGTGCCAGGTCCGCAGCATGGTCTCCCACGAGCGCGGCTCGTAGAAGCGGGGGTCCTCGCGCAGCTGCTCCACCACGCGCGACAGCTGGGTGGTGGTGGCGACGTAGCAGCACACCAGACCGCCCGGGATGAGGGCGCCGGCGACCGCGTCCAGGCACTCCCAGGGCGCGAGCATGTCCAGGAAGACACGGTCAACGTCGGTCTCGTCCAGCTCCTCCACCAGGTCGCCGACGGTGAGCTTCCAGGCCGGGTGCGGGCCGCCGTGGAACCTCTCCACGTTCTTGCGGGCGATCTCGGCGAAGTCGGCGCGGCGCTCGTAGGAGTGCACCATGCCGCCCTCACCGACCGCGCGCAGCAGCCAGTTGGACATGGCCCCCGAGCCCGCACCGGCCTCCACCACGCGCGCGCCGGGGAAGATGTCGGCCTCCACGAGCACCTGGGCGGCGTCCTTGGGGTAGACGATGGTGGCGCCCCGCTTCATCGACAGGGTGTAGTCGATCAGCAGGGGGCGCAGCGCCACGTAGGCCGTGCCGGTGTTGGAGCGCACCACACTGCCCTCGGGCTGTCCGATGAGGTCGTCGTGGTCGACCTTGCCCTTGTGGGAGTGGAAGGCGGCGCCCTCTCGCAGGGTGATGGTGTGCATGCGACCCTTGGGGTCGGTCAACTGCACGGTGTCGCCGTCGGTGAAGGGGCCGCGGCGGCCATGGATACCGGTCAACGTCGCTCTCGTCTTCCCACGTCGCTATTGGTTGGCAGGGCGATCGCCCAGGGTATCGGCCCCCCGGTACCGCGGCGAACGGGCGCAGTGCGCCCGCACGTGCGAAAATCCCGCCCCCAGGGCAGTATTCAGCCTGACGGGCCCCTGACCGCGCCCGACCATCCACGAGGACCACGGGAGAAGACAACCCATGTCACAGCTGACCACGGGGCTGGGAATCGACATCGGCGGCAGCGGTATCAAGGGCGCGCCGGTCGACCTGACCACCGGTGAGTTCCTCAAGGAGCGGACGAAGGTCCTCACCCCCGACCGCTCCGGCCCCGAGGCGGTGGCCGAGATCGTGCACGGGATCGCCGAGCACTTCCCCGAGGCCGCGGGGATGCCCCTGGGCGTGACCTTCCCGGGCGTGGTGCAGGGGGGTGTGGTGCGCACCGCGGCCAACCTGGACAAGAGCTGGATCGACACCGACGCGCGGGCGCTGTTCGCCGAGGCCACCGGCCGACCGGTGCGTGTACTCAACGACGCCGACGCCGCCGCCGTGGCGGAGACCCGCTACGGCGCCGCCAAGGACGTGCCGGGGGTGGTGCTGCTGACCACCCTGGGCACGGGGATCGGCACCGCCCTGGTGGTGGACGGGCGCCTGGTGCCCAACACCGAGTTCGGACACCTGGAGATCGACGGCCACGACGCCGAGACGCGGGCCTCCTCGGGTGCCAAGGAGCGCGAGGAGCTGTCCTACCGCGAGTGGGCGACCGAGCGGCTGCACCGCTACTACCGCGTCGTGGAGGACCTGCTGTGGCCGGACCTGATCGTGGTCGGCGGCGGGGTCAGCCGCAAGGCGGACAAGTTCCTGCCGCTGCTGGACATCCGCACGCCCGTCGTGGCCGCCTCGCTGCTCAACACGGCCGGGATCGTCGGCGCCGCCCTGGCCGCCGCCGAGTCCGAGGCGGTCTGAGGCGACCCGGGCGAGCGCTCCTAGGGGTGCAGCCGCAGCCCCCTGACCACCTTGTCCACGTCCGCTCTGGGCCCGTGCACGGCCACGCCCACCAGGTCCAGGTCCGCGGCGGCCACCCCGCGCACGGCGGCGCGGTTGTCGTCGTCGTTGCCGGTGGCGAACAGCTGCTCGGTGTACAGCGCGGTGGCCAGGCCCCGGGAGCGGGCGCGCTCCAGCGTGCGGGCCAGGGTGCGCGCGTCCGCCCCGTAGACCAGCACGGGTTCGCGGAACATCGCGAGGTAGGTGTTGCCCGAGGCGTCCTCGTAGGGCTTGCCGACGGAGTCGGGGCGCGCGTGCGCGACGCCGCTGCTGAGGAAGGCCGTCACGTTGAGCTTCTGCCAGGGGGCCAGGTCCTCGCGAACGGCCACGGCGATCTTGGTGTCGAAACGCATGGGTGTGAGGATGGCGCGGACGCGGCCCCGCCGTCTTGGACGCTGGTGCGCGCGGGTACCACCGGTTCTGGCGTCGTGGCTTCTCCGAGCGGTCGCCCGGACGCCGGTGCACGCGGGTACCGCCGGAGGCCGCAGGCGTCCGACAATGGAGGCGTGACAGGGGACTGGGCCAGGTACTGGCGTTCACCCGAGCGACCGCTGGAGGCGATGCACGCGCACTTCGAGCGGCACGCCTACCACCGGCACAGCCACGACGCGTACTCGTTCGGGGTGACGGAGTCGGGCGTGCAGGCGTTCAACTGCCGGGGCGGCGCGCACGCGAGCGTGTCCGGGATGGTGCTGGCGTTCAACCCGGACGACCCGCACGACGGACACGCCGGGGCCGAGCCGGGGTTCACCTACCGGATCGTGCACATCGGGCCGGAACTGGTGCGGGAGGTGCTCACCGACGCCGCCGAGGGCCGGGCCGGGCTGCCGCTGTTCGCCGACCCGGTGGTGGGGGACCCCCGGCTGGCCCGGGCGCTGCTGGGGCTGCACTCGGCGCTGTGGCGGGGAAGCCCCCGGTTGGCCGTGGACGAGGCCCTGCGCGGCGCGGTGGTGGCGATGACGGGCCGCGGAGCGGTCGGGCGGCCGGCGGTGGCGCGGGTGTCGGACCCGGACGCGGCACGGGTGACGGCCCGGGTGGAGGCGGTGCTGCGCGAGCGGTTCACCGAGGACGTGGGAGCCGGGGAGCTGGCCGCGGTGGCGGGACGGAGCCGGTTCGCGGTCTACCGGGCCTTTCGCGCGGTGCGGGGGATGGCGCCCAGCGAGTACCAGCGGCAGCTGCGGCTACGGCGGGCCCGGGACCTGATCGCGGCGGGGGCACCGCTGTCGGAGGCCTCCGCGCGGTCGGGGTTCGCCGACCAGAGCCACCTGACGCGGTGGTTCGGCCGCTCCTACGGCATCACGCCGGGGGCGTTCCGCGTGGCGGACCGCTCGTGCTCAACCCTCGCCGACGGACATGGACAGGGCGACCACGATCCGCCGCGCGGCGGCGGCGGTGTGCGCGACCGGTGAGATGGGCACGCCCGCCAGCGCCGTGGGCAGCCCGTCCTGGAGCGGCCAGCGCATCCACCACCACAGGTCCCCGCGGTGGGGCCGCAGCAGGGCACGCTGGGGCCGGGTGCTGGGACCGGCGTCCACCGCCCCGCACAACCCGTCCTCACGGACCTCCACCCCGCGTGAGCGCAACTCGGCGGCCAGCCCGCGCAGGGCGAACTCCGTCAGTTCCACGCGGTTCACCGGCTCGGCCGTGCCCGGGTCACGCCTCAGGCTCGGACTCCCCGCCGGCGGGGTCTCAACGGTCAACGGGACTCCCCTCCCTTCCCAGACACCTCTGGGACCAACGACCCTTGCACTCTGCCGTATCCGGAGGCGAAACGGCCGGTCCTATGCGGATCACGCATACGGACTTCTTTCTTACACATAGACACCAGCGGAGCCCGGAGTCCCTAACCTAAGCTCATGCCCCAACCAGACGGCGTTCTTCCACCGGACCTGTGGACACGTCCCCGCATGGCGGGTGCCCTGGCCACCTGTGACATGGCGACGGTCATCGAGGACGTGCGCGCGGCGCACGGCTGGTCCCAGGGTGACCTCGCCCGCGCGATCGACTACTCCCAGAGCTGGGTCTCGCGCGTGGTCAACGGCCAGCAGTCGCTGACCATCAGCCAGGTACACGACCTCGCCCGACGCCTGGGCATCCCGCTGCACCTGCTGCGTTTCGGCGGCGCCGCGCCCCAGGCCCGTCCCGCCGAGAAGGGGGTGGACACCACGAGGCGCCGCGACTTCGGACGCGCGGTGGCCGCGGGAGCCCTGCTCACCGCCACCACCGTCACCACGGTCACCACCGGTGCGGCTCCGGCCCCGGTGGCGTCGAACCCGTGCCCCGACACCGTCAACGAGACGACCGCGCCCTCCCTGCGCGCCATCACCGGGGGCCAGCGCCGCATGGACGCCACCTCCCCCTCCCGCCACCTGCTGCCCAGCGCGGTGGCGCACGTGCATCTGGCCGAGCAGATGCGTGGGCACTCGCACGGGACACCGTTCCACGGCGAGCTGAGCGCCGCGGCCAGCGAGGCCTCCGGCTTCGCCGCCTGGCTGCACGCGGACCGGGGCGACATGGGATCGGCCAGGGCGCACTACCGCACCGCGGTCATGCGCGCTCGCCAGGCGGACATGCGCCTGCTCGACGTGTACATGCTGGGGTCCCTGGCGGCCTTCGAGACCGACACCGCCGAGGACCACCACCTGGGCCTGGGGCTGGTCCAGGAGGCCGAACACGTCCTGGGCCCCGCCGCCCACCCCACCGCGCGGGCCTGGCTCGCCTGCGTGGGGGCGCTCGCGCACGCCGGGAACGGGGACGGCGCGGCCGCCGCGCGCGCCCTGGGCCGGGCGGAGCGGGAGGTGGCCCGCTCCGCCAACACCGCCCCGCCCTGGCCGTGGGTGTTCGCCTTCGACGAGACCAAGGTCGCCGGTTACCGCGCCCGGGTGGGCGTGCGGCTGCGCCAGCCGAACGACGCCCGCCGGGCCTTCGCCGAGGCGTTCGCGCCGAACAGCGCCAATCCCAAGCAGTCCGCGGTCCTCCAGGTGGAACTGGCCTCGGCGCACGCCGAGGCGGGGGACGTGGACGAGGCCTTCCGCCTGGTCCACGAGGCGCTGACCACGGGCGTGCGCTACGAGTCCGAGCGGGTCATCGGCCGGGTCCGGGCCTTTCGCCGCCAGCACTCGGGAACGCGGGCGCGCTGCGTGGCCGACCTGGACGAGCGACTTCTGTCCCTGGTGAGCGGTGTCACCGCTTAAGGGTAGAAAAGCCGCGAAGCGATCATCAGGGAGGTTTCGTGATCCACATCGGAGTCACCGGTCACCGCGACCTGGCCCCCGACGTGCGACGCGCCGTCACCGCGCTGCTCACCGCCCACCTGGAACCCTACGGCTGCGAGATGGTGGGCCTGTCCTGCCTGGCCGACGGCGCCGACGCCGTCTTCGCCGAGGCCGTCGTCGCGGCCGGAGCCCCGCTGGAGGCGGTCATCCCCGCCTCCGGCTACCGCGAGGCACTGCCCGAGGAACACCACCCCGTCTACGACCGCCTCCTGCGACAGGCCGTCCTCGTGCACACGCTGCCCTACACCGAGTCCACGCCCGAGGCTCACCTGAAGGCCGGAAGGCTGCTCGTACGGCGCTGCGACCAACTGGTGGCCGTCTGGGACGGCCAGCCCGCACGCGGCCCCGGCGGCACCGCCGACGTGGTGGCCTACGCGCGCTCGCTCTTTCGTCCGGTCTCGGTGCTGTGGCCCGAGGGCGCCCGCCGCTGACGCCACCCGTGCCGCGAAGGAGAAAGCGGCCCCACCGACACCATCGGCCCCAGCCGGTTCAGCGTCCGCCCGAGACCACCGCGTTGACGTCCGCGGCCCTGAGCACCCCGCGCACCCCACCGCCCTCGTCCACCACCACGTACTCCGGCAGCGGATGACCCGTCAGCTCCCGCAGCAACTCCTCACCCTCCAGCCCCACCGGCACCAGAGAATGCTCGGTCACCGCCCGGGACACACTCGACACCGGCACCCACGCACGGCGCTCCGGTTCGATCGCCCCGGCCGCCGCCGGGTGCACCACCGCCGTGGGAGTGCCCTGGGCGTCGGTCACCACGACCTCCACCGCCTCCGCCTCCCGGGCCCGGCGCTCGGCCTCGGCCAGCGGCGTGTCGGCCAGCACCGTCACCGAGGACCGGGCCAGATCGCGGGCACGCAGACGCGGGATGCGCTCGCGCACCCGGGCGGCGCGCAGCGCGTCGGAGGCGCCCATCCACATGAAACCACCCAGGACGAAGCCCCACACCACGCTCCACGGGCTGAGCCGTCCGCCCGCCCACCACGTGATCAGGAACGGCAGCGCCACCACCAGCAGGGCCAGCACCCGGCCGCCCCAGGCGGCGGCCACACTCCCCGCGAAGGGCCTGCCCGTCACCTTCCACACCCCGGCGCGCAGCAGCCGCCCACCGTCCAGCGGAAGACCCGGCAGCAGGTTGAACGCGCCCACCAGCAGGTTGGCGATCCACAGCTGGAACAGCAGCTCACCCACCACGGTGCGCGGCTCGGTGAACAGGTACAGGCCGAACCCGCCCGCCGCCAGCAGCAGGGAGAACAACGGCCCGGCGAACGCGATCCAGAACTCGCGGCCCGGTGTGGGCGCCTCGCGCTCGATCTCGGAGACCCCGCCCAGCACGTACAGCACGATGCGCCGGACCGGCAGGCCGTACATGCGCGCGACCACCGCGTGCGCCAGCTCGTGCACCAGCACGGAGGCGTAGAGCAGCACGGCGAAGACGAAGGCCAGCAGGTAGGCGGTGGGCCCCAGCGCCAGGCGGCCCTGGACGACACCGCCGTAGACCAGGGTGATCAGCGCCGCGACGATCAGCCACGAGGAGGTCACGTACACGGGGATGCCGAAGGGGCGGCCGATCAGTAACCCCGGTCTGGCGGAACGGTCGCGGGGCTTGGGCGCGGATGGGTCACTACCGGTCGTCACACCCCCAGACTACGGCTCGCCCGCCGTGGCCGGACGGCGCCCGCGGCCTGGCCCCCGTCGCTCCGGACCGTCCGGTTCTCCACAGGCCGCCTTCCTCACCTCGCACCCTGTCGCGACCTTCTCATAGGCTCAAACCATGACCACCGCGCTCCTTCCGTCCGCCCTCTCCCCCTCCCGGGCCTCCGACTTCCTCCAGTGCCCGCTGCTGTTCCGCTTCCGCACCATCGACCGCCTGCCCGAGGCGCCCAGCGCGGCGGCCCTGCGCGGCACCCTCGTCCACGCCTGCCTGGAGCGCCTGTACGAGCTGCCCGCCGAGTCGCGCGACCCGCGCAACGCCGTCGGCCTCGTCGACCCCCAGTGGAAGAAGCTGCGCGAGAAGAAGCCCGAGCTGGACGAGCTGTTCGCCGACGACGCCGAGCGCGACACCTGGCTGGAGTCCGCCCGCGACCTGGTCCGCCGCTACTTCGACCTGGAGAACCCCACCACCCTGGAGCCCCGCGACCGCGAGATGCGCCTGGACGTGTCCCTGCCCACCGGCCTGCGGCTGCGCGGCTACGTGGACCGCATCGACGTCACCCCCTCAGGCCAGATCCGGATCGTGGACTACAAGACCGGCAAGTCGCCCGCCCCCCGCTTCGAGGACAAGGCCCGGTTCCAGATCTTCTTCTACGCGGTGATGATCTGGCGCGACCTCGGCGTCGTCCCCACCCGCCTCCAGCTCGTCTACCTGGGCGGCGACGGCGCGGTGCGCTGGTACGACCCCACCGAGGACGAACTCCGGGCCGCGGAGTCCGAGATCGCCGACATCTGGGCGCGGATCGAGGCGGCCGGACGCGCAGGGGTGTGGGAGCCCAAGAAGAGCAAGCTCTGCGACTGGTGCGAGCACCAGGCACTGTGCCCGGCGTTCGGCGGCACCCCGCCGCCCCTGCCCGCACCGGCGGACCGCCGACGCGGATGACCCCGACCGCGCCGTCCCCCGGGTTCGGATCCGGCCGCCACCGGGATACGGCACAATTCCCCCTGTGCCCGTCTCAGTACTGCTGGTCGACGACCAGCCCCTCGTCCGTGCCGGCTTCCGCATGATCCTGGAGTCCGCCCCGCACCTGTCCGTGGTGGGGGAGGCCTCCGACGGCCGTGAGGCGGTCCGCTCGACGCGCAGCCTGCTGCCCGACGTGGTCCTCATGGACGTGCGCATGCCCGGCATGGACGGGATCGAGGCCACCCGGCAGATCGTGTCGTGGGCGCGGCCCCTGGGCCACCGGGTGCGGGTCCTGGCCCTGACCACCTTCGACCTGGACGAGTACGCCGTCGAGGTGCTGCGCGCGGGCGCCTCCGGGTTCCTGCTCAAGGACGCCCCGCCCGCCGAACTCGTGTCGGCCGTGGAGGTGGTCGCGGACGGGGCGGCGGCCATCTCCCCCACGGTGCTCAACCGCCTGCTCGACCGCTTCGCCCCGCTCCTGCCCTCCGCCTCCCCCGGCACCGAACCCGCCGGGGACACCCTGACCACCCGCGAACACGAGGTCCTGCGCCTGCTCGCGCGCGGGTGGTCCAACGCCGAGATCGCCGCCCACCTGGTGCTGGGCGAGACGACCGTCAAGTCCCACGTCGGCAACATCCTCACCAAGCTGGGACTGCGCGACCGGGTCCAGGCCGTGGTCTACGCCTACGAGCACGGGCTGGTCCGGCCCGGTGAACGCGACGGCGGCTCCGGGCCCGGCTCCGGCTGACGCCTCCGGCCCGCGCTCCGAGGAAACCGGGCCACCAGGTCCGCGACCCCCTGCCCGCGGCACGCATACCAGGCCACCCGGTTCACGCTCCCGCCCTCACCGCGACGCGCGAACCCGGCGCGCGGCGTGAGACCCAGCCCCCCCGGGGGCCACAGCCCGATCCGGCGCGGGCCCCGACCCCCCGCACACGGGCCCCGGGCACGGCGCCGAAGACCCCGGCGCGTCGCTGTCGACGGCCCCCCGGCCTTGAAAGGATGATCCGGTGATCGAACTCACCGGCCATGACCCCCGTTCCGGGCGAACCCCACCCTCCGGGACCGCGTCCCCTCATGGGTTGTCCACAGCGCGCCGGTCACCACGGGTACAGGCGGGGAGGAGACGGAGACAGGGATGCCAAGCAAGCGGGAGCGCCCCGTGCCCCCGAGCGAGGACCGCCTGCTCAGCAGGATGCGGGACTGGCGGGAGGCGCACGAGCGGGAGCTGACCCCGGACGGCTTCGACGAGACCGAGGACGTCAACCTCCCCGACGCCCGCGCCATCGACCTGGTGCTGCGGGTGGGCGAGCTGATGCTCGCCAGCGGAGAGGGCACGGAGGCCGTCAGCGAGGCGATGCTCAGCCTCTCGGTCGCCTTCGACCTGCCCCGCTCGGAGGTCTCGGTCACCTTCACCACCATCACCCTGTCCACCCACCCCGGTGGCGAGCACCCCCCGATCACCGGCGAACGGGTGGTGCGCCGCCGCACCCTGGACTACTTCCGCGTCAACGAACTGCACACCCTGGTGCAGCAGTGCGCGCTCGGCCTGCTCGAACTGGAGGACGCCACCGCCCGCCTGACCCAGATCAGGCGCGCCCGCATGCCCTACCCCAACTGGCTCATCGCCGTCGGGTTCGGCCTCATCGCCTCCAGCGCGAGCCTCATGGTGGGCGGCGGCCTGATCGTGGCGACCGCGGCCTTCCTGGCCACCGTCATGGGCGACCGCACGTCGGTGTTCCTGGCCAAGCGGGGCGTCGCGGAGTTCTACCAGATGGTGGGGGCCGCGGTGGTGGCCGCCACGATCGGCGTGGCGCTGCTGTGGGCGAGCACCACGCTGGACCTCGGCCTCCAGGCAGGGGCGATCATCACCGGCAACATCATGGCCCTGCTGCCCGGTCGCCCACTGGTCTCCAGCCTCCAGGACGGCATCAGCGGCACCTACGTGTCGGCGGCGGCACGCCTGCTGGAGACCTTCTTCATCCTGGGCGCGATCGTGTCCGGCGTGGGCGCGGTCGCCTACACCGCTCAGCGCCTGGGCGTGAGCATCGACCTGGAGGACCTCCCCTCCGCGGGCACCTCGGTGGAGATCCCCGTGCTGATCGGCGCGGCGGGAATCGCGGTGGCCTTCGCGATCTCGCTCGCCGTACCGCCCCGGATGCTGCCGATGATCGGCGTGCTCGGCGTGATGATCTGGGTGATCTACGCGAGCATGCGCGACCTGCTGCACGTGCCCGCGGTGGTGGGCACGGTCGCTGGCGCGGTCGCGGTGGGCGTGGTGGGCCACTGGCTGGCGCGGCGCACGCGCAGACCGGTGCTGCCGTACCTGGTCCCGTCGATCGCCCCGCTGCTGCCGGGCAGCATCCTGTACCGGGGCCTGATCGAGATCACGCAGGGCGACCCCTCCGCCGGGCTGCTCAGCCTCGCGGAGGCGGTCACGGTGGGCCTGGCTCTGGGCGCGGGGGTCAACCTCGGCGGCGAGCTGGTCAGGGCCTTCCAGCACGGCGGACTGGCCGGCGCGGGGATGCGCAGCCGCCCGGCGGCACGCCGGACACGCGGCGGGTACTGAGTTCCTTGTGGCCGGGGCCGGACAGAACAGAACCATTGCTGGCCTGGGGGTATCTCACCCACTGAGAGCGGACGACAGCAGCAGGGCAAACACATCCGGGCTAAACCGCAACAAGCATGTGATGTGAACCACTACTCTTGGCGTCAGCTCAACGACGAGCGCCTCTGGACCGAAAGGCCTGTCCCATGTGCAGCCACGAACCTGCCTGCCCGTCCTTCGAGGACACCGACCGTGAGGCGGCCCGGGTCGTCTCCAGCCACCCCGAACAGGGCTGGAGCCTGCTCTGCAACGGTGTCGTCCTTTTCGACGACACCGGTGAACTGCTCCCCGACGGGGTGGTCGTCGCCCCGCACCGACCCCGCGTCGCCGCCTGACGCCCGGCCACACACCGCGGCCGCGAGGCCGACGTACCCCGCCCGGCAGGCACACACGACCCCGGGCGGTGACGTGTCCCTGAGGGCCCCCGGCGACCGCGCGAGCACCAGGGCCCGCCCCGGCCCTCACTCCCGCACCGAGTCGGGCCACCCCTCCGGCAGCACGTCCTGGCCGCCCATCGCCTCACTCAGCCGACGCCGGAAGTCGGCGTGCACGCCGGGCCCCCACACCAACTCGCTCGGCGTGCGCAGCGCCTGCTCCATGGCCGACCGCAGCGCGGCCGGGCGCGCCTCCCCCTCCGCCACCGGCAGCGCCAGCAGGGCGTGCATCTGGGTGACCACGGCGAACAGCTCTCCCGCCAGCGCGGGAGCGCTCGCGGTCGCCGCCGCCTCCTCCAGATAGGGATCCCACCACGGTTCCCCGGCCCCGCCGTCCCCGTCCTCCCCAGGCGCGGCGAAGGCTCTGCGCAGCCGCCAGCGCACCTCCCCCGCGGTGTCCGGATCCCGGTCGCCCAGGCCCAGCCGCCAGACCCGCTCGGCCGCGGCGGGGTCCCCGCGCAGGGCCAGCAACCCCGCCAGGAGTTCCACGGCGGCGGCGAAGGTGCCCGGCGCGGCGCCCGTCCCCGCCTCCCCCGCGTCCTCGGAGGCCGCGTCCGGGTCCACGACCGCGCCGACGTCGGCGATGGCGTGCTCCAGGTGGGCGGCGGCGCGCAGCAGGCGCAGACCGGGATCGTCCGCGACCGACAGACCGCGTTCGACCGCGGCCGCGGCGGCGCCCGGCAGCCCCCGCCCCAACAGGCGTTCGGCCAGGTCGCGGGAGGCGTCCACGACGGTGGTGGCGTGCAGGCGACCGAGCGAACCGGGATCGGGCGGCAGCGCCAGCGCCGCCTCCCAGTGCTCCTCCGCCCCACCGGTGTCGCCGCGCCCCTCGGCGGAGCGGGCCAGCCCGTAGTGCGCCACGGCCGTGTAGTCGGACCCGCCCAGGTCGAGCAGGCGGTGCCAGACGCGGTCGGCCTCGGCGTGGTCGCCGTCCTGTTCGAGGGAGAGAGCGAGGTGGTAGGCGGCGCGCGGGGCGTACCGCGAGTCGCCGGTGGCCAGGGCACGGCGGGCGGCCTCGCGGGCGGCGGCCAGGTCGCCCCGCTGGTCCTCGACCACGGCCAGGCCGAGCAGGGCGCGGGCCTGCACCCGCGGGTGGGGGTTGGCGGCCACCGCCTGCTGGTAGAGCTTGGCGGCGCGCTTGAGGTGGCCGCTCCCGGCGAGGTCCTGGGCCTGGTCGCACAGTTCGGCGGCGCCCTGCCCGGTCGGCGCCTCGGCCTCGTCGGTGTCCCGGGGATCGGTGGCCGGGGGCGGGTCGGCGGGGCCAGAGCGCGCGGAGGGTCCGGACGTCGTGGTCATGTCTCCGCTTTCCATGGGGGTGGCGGGGTGGCGGTCTGCGTGGTGGGAACGCGATCCGTGTCGCCGCAACTCTAACGCCTGCGGTGGCCGGGGACCGGAGGTCCGCGCCGGAGCCCCGGAACCGTGGACACCGCCCGGTTCTCCCCCCTCTCCTGGTGAGCAGGGAGAACAAAACGGACTTTTACCACGTAGATCTACACGCGAAACAAGAAGGGGGCGCCGGTCCCAGGACCGGCGCCCCTCACCGCGGCCTCGGCCGCCCTACAGCTCGAAGGCCTCCGGCGGCGGGCAGGAGCAGACCAGGTTGCGGTCCCCGTAGGCCTGGTCGATCCGGCCGACCGGCGGCCAGTACTTGTCCGTGCGCAGCGACGCCAGCGGGTAGGCCGCCTCGGCGCGCGTGTAGCCGTGCGACCACTCGTCGGCGGTCACCGCCTCCGCGGTGTGCGGGGCGTTGCGCAGCGGGTTGTCCGCCGCGTCCCACTCCCCCGAGGCCACCTTGTCGATCTCGCCGCGGATCGCGACCATCGCCTCCACGAAGCGGTCCAGCTCGGCGAGGTTCTCGCTCTCGGTCGGCTCCACCATCAGGGTGCCGTTGACCGGGAACGACATCGTCGGCGCGTGGAAGCCGTAGTCCATGAGCCGCTTGGCGAGGTCCTCGTTGCTGATGCCGCTGGCCTTCTGGAGCGGGCGGATGTCCACGACGCACTCGTGCGCCACCAGGCCGCCCGCACCGGTGTAGAGCACCGGGAAGTACGGCTCCAGCCGCCTGGCCAGGTAGTTCGCCGACAGCACCGCGACCTCGGTGGCCGAGCGCAGCCCCTCCTCGCCCATCATGCGCACGTAGGCCCAGGAGATGGGCAGGATGCCCGCCGAGCCGAACGGGGCCGCCGAGACCGGGCCCACGCCCGTGTGCGGGCCCGCCTCGGGCTGGCCCGGGTGGTTGGGCAGGAAACCGGCCAGGTGCGAGCGGACCGCGACCGGGCCCACGCCCGGACCGCCGCCGCCGTGCGGGATGCAGAAGGTCTTGTGCAGGTTGAGGTGGCTGACGTCGGCCCCGAACTCGCCCGGCTTGGCCCAGCCCAGCAGCGCGTTGAGGTTGGCGCCGTCCACGTACACCTGGCCGCCCGCCTCGTGGACCAGGCGGCACACCTCGGTGACGGTGTCCTCGTACACGCCGTGCGTGGACGGGTAGGTGATCATGATGGCGGCCAGGTCGTCGGCGTGCTTGCCGGTCTTGGCGCGCAGGTCGTCCAGGTCGACGTTGCCGTTGTCGTCGCAGGCCACCACGGCCACGCGCATACCGGCCATCACGGCGCTGGCGGCGTTGGTGCCGTGCGCGGAGCTGGGGATCAGGCACACGTCGCGGTGGGCCTCGCCGCGCGAGCGGTGGTAGCCGCGGATGGCCAGCAGCCCGGCGAACTCGCCCTGGGACCCGGCGTTGGGCTGGAGGGACACCGCGTCGTAACCGGTGACCTCGGCCAGCCAGGCCTCCAGTTGGCGGATCAGGGCCACGCTCCCGGCGGCCTGGTCCAGCGGCGCCAGCGGGTGCAGTCCGGCGAACTCGGGCCAGGTGACGGGCTCCATCTCCGCGGTGGCGTTGAGCTTCATGGTGCACGAGCCCAGCGGGATCATCGTGCGGTCCAGGGCCAGGTCGCGGTCGGAGAGGCGGCGCATGTAGCGCAGCAGCGAGGTCTCGCTGCGGTGGGTGCCGAACACCGGGTGGGTGAGGTAGTCCACCTGGCGGGCCAGCTCGACGGGCAGGCGGTCGGCGTCCTCGTCCACGCTCAGGCGCACGCGCGAGGAGCCGCGCTCAGCCTCGCCGAAGGCGGCCAGCACCTTCTCCAGGTCGGCCTCGGTGGTGGTCTCGTCCACGCTCACGCCGACCGTGTACTCGTCGGCGGCGAGCAGGTTGTACCCGGCCTCCAGGGCGGACTCCACGACGCGGGCGGCGCTGGGCACGCGCACGCGCAGGGTGTCGAAGTAGGCGTGGTGCAGGACCTCGAAGCCGCGCTCGGCGAGGGCGTCGGCCAGGGCCGCGGTGCGGGTGTGCACCTGGCGGGCGATCGCGCGCAGGCCGTCGGGGCCGTGGTAGACGGCGTACATCCCGGCCATGACGGCGAGCAGGACCTGCGCGGTGCAGATGTTGCTGGTGGCCTTCTCACGGCGGATGTGCTGCTCGCGGGTCTGGAGCGCCAGGCGGTAGGCGGGCTTGCCCGCGTTGTCCACCGAGACGCCGACCAGGCGGCCGGGCAGCTGGCGTCGCAGCTTCTCGCCCACGGCCATGTAACCGGCGTGCGGGCCGCCGAAGCCGAGCGGGACGCCGAAGCGCTGGGTGGAGCCGACGGCGATGTCGGCGCCCAGGTCGCCGGGGCTGCGCAGCAGGGTCAGGGCGAGGATGTCGGCGGCCACCACCGCGAGGGCGCCGCGCTCGTGGGCCTGGGCGATGACCTGGCCCGGGTCGCGCACGGCACCGCTGGAGGCGGGGTACTGCACCAGGACGCCGAAGGCGTCGCCCTCGGGCAGGCCCTGGGACAGGTCGGCGACCACGACCTCGATGCCGAGGGGTTCGGCGCGGGTGCGCAGCACGTGCAGGGTCTGGGGGAAGACGTCGGCGTCGACGACGAAGACGTCGGCCTTGCTCTTGGAGGCCCGGCGGGTCAGGGTCATGGCCTCGGCGGCGGCGGTGGCCTCGTCGAGCAGGGAGGAGCCCGAGACGGGCAGGCCGGTCAGGTCGGAGACCATGGTCTGGAAGTTGAGCAGGGCCTCCAGACGGCCCTGGGAGATCTCGGGCTGGTAGGGCGTGTAGGCCGTGTACCAGGCGGGGTTCTCCATGATGTTGCGCAGGATGACCGGCGGGGTGAGGGTGCCGTAGTACCCCTGGCCGATCAGCGAGGTGCGCACCTGGTTGCGGGCGGCCAGGTCGCGCAGTTCGGCCAGGGCCTCGGCCTCGCTCAGCGCCGGGGGCAGGTCCAGCGGCGCGCTGCGCCCGGGCCCGGTGAGGATGGACTCGGGCACGGCGTCGGCCATGAGTTCGGCGGTGGAGCCGTAGCCGACCGCCTTGAGCATCTCCTGGACCTCGGCGGGTGTGGGGCCGATGTGGCGGTCGGCGAACACCCGGGCGGGCGCGCCCGGGGTGTGCACGGGCTGGTCTGGCACGGAGACCTCCTGGTGACAGGGCCGAGTCGGGTCGGCGGTGTTCCTCGCGGTCTCCCCCTCTGTCACCGGGCACGGCTGTGCCCAGGCTTCAGAGCGGCCTCCTCCACGCGGTCCATGGTGCCTGAGAGGTTACTGGGGAGTATTGCCCCGTCGGCGCCCCGTTGCGGGGTCTCTCTCGCGCGGTGTCGACAGCCAGCTGACGATCTGTACGTGTGTACAAGCAGGGCGAATGTCGGTTTTCATCCCTGTTGTGACTACGACCGTACTCGATCGTCGCCCCGGGTAGCGCTTCCGGGCAGGCGTTTCGCCCACATCACACCGAGAGCCTGGAGGTTCCTCCAAGCGACTGCGTCAGCACACGGGAACGGAACCGTGTCCACCTCCGTCGCGGCCTCGGACGGCAACGGTCCCCCGACCGTGTTCGGCGGGCACACGGCGGCACACGCGCCCGCCGCCCCGGCCGACGCGCGGCTGCCTTCGGGCGGCGGGCGACACCTGTCGGGCACCGCCTCAGGACAGGCGCAGCCACACGGCGGTGTCCGAGGGCAGCCGGTCGCCCTCCAGCGGCCCGCTGGCCACCAGCACCTCCACGTGGGCGGGCAGCTCCGCGGCCCCCGACCCCAGATTGACCACACACGCCACGTCCGGCTCACGCACGAACGCCAGCACCTCCGGCCCCGACTCCAGCCACCGCATCCCGGAACCGCCCCCGGCAGGAGGCGCGCCCAGGGCGGGCTCGGCCCGGCGCACGGCCAGCGCCCGGCGGTACAGGTTGAGCATGCTGGCGGGGTCCGCCGCCTGGGCCCGGGCGGTGTGCGCGGCCCACCCGTCGGGCTGGGGCAGCCAGGGCCGCGCGCCGCCCTCGGGGCCGAACCCGAACGGCGCCCGCTCCCCGGACCACGGCAGCGGCACCCGGCACCCGTCCCGGCCCCGGTCCGCGCCGCCCGACCGGGTGAACACCGGGTCGTCGATCCACTCCTCGGGCACGTCCACCTCGCCCAGGCCCAGCTCCTCACCCTGGTACACGTACACCCCGCCCGGCAGCGCCATGGCCAGCAACGCCGCAGCCCGCGCCCGCCGGGTGCCCAGCTCCGGGTCGCTGGGCGCACCGTACTGGCGGTCGGCGAAGGAGAACCCGGTGTCGGCCCTGCCGTAGCGCGTGACGTGTCGGGTGACGTCGTGGTTGGACAGCACCCACGTGGCGGGGGCGCCCACCGGGGCGTGCGCGGCCAGGGTGCGGTCGATGACCCCGCGCAGCGCCGCGGGCTCCCACGGGCAGCTCAGGAAGTCGAAGTTGAAGGCGCTGTGCAGCTCGTCCGGGCGCAGGTAGCGGGCGAACCGCTCGGGATCGGGCAGCCACATCTCCCCCACGAACACCCGGTCGGGGCCGTAGGACTCGGCGATCGCGCGCCAGCGGCGGTAGATCTCGTGCACCCCGTCGCGGTCGGAGAAGGCCCGTTCGTCGGGGACGCCGCCCTCCTCGGGATCGCGCGCGTCGGGCAGGTCCGGGTCCTTGACCAGCCCGTCGGCCACGTCGACGCGGAACCCGTCCACGCCCCGGCCGAACCAGAACCGCAGCACGTCGTCGAACTCCGCGCGCACCCGGGGATGCTCCCAGTTCAGGTCGGGCTGCTCGGCCGAGTACAGGTGCAGGTACCACTCCCCCGGCTCGCCGTCGGCCCCGGTCACCCGGGTCCAGGCCGGTCCGCCGAAGCGGGACCGCCAGTTGTTGGGCGGCAGGGACCCGTCCGCGCCCCGGCCGGGCCGGAACCAGAACAGCTCCCGCTCGGGCGATCCCGGCCCCGCGGCCAGCGCCTCGCGAAACCACGCGTGCTCGCTGGAGCAGTGGTTGGGCACGATGTCGATGATCACCCGGATGCCGCGCGCGTGCGCGGCCTCCACCAACCGCTCCGCCTGGTCGAGGTCGCCGTAGACCGGCGCGACGTCGGTGTAGTCGCTCACGTCGTACCCGCCGTCGGCCAGCGGCGAGGGGTACCAGGGGCTCATCCACAGGGCGTCCACCCCCAGCGCGGCCAGGTGGTCGATTTCCCGCAGGACTCCGGCCAGGTCGCCGATCCCGTCACCGTCGCCGTCGGCGAAGCTGCGCGGGTAGACCTGGTAGATGGCGGCTCCGCGCCACCAGGCCGGGTCCGCGGACGAGGCGTGGTCCTGCGCGGACAGGTGGAGGGTGTGGGTCACGGTGCTGCGTCCTTTCGAGGGGGTGAGGCGGGGGAACGGGTCAGCCCTTGAGGGCCCCGGCGGACAGACCGGCGATGATCTGGCGCTGGAAGAGCAGGAACAGGGCGACCACGGGCAGGCTGGAGATCACCATTCCGGCGATGAGGGTGTTGAGCGGCATGTCGGTGGAGATCCGGGCCAGGTAGACGGTGATGGTCTGCACCTGCGGGTCCTGGAGCACCACCAGCGGCCAGATGAAGTCCTTCCAGGCGGCCACGACCGCCAGGATCGAGACCACGGCCAGGATCGGCCTCGACAGCGGCAGCACGATCCGCAGCATCACCTGCACGGGTCCGGCGCCGTCGAGCCGGGCCGCCTCCAGCAGGTCGGCGGGGATCTGGTCGAAGAACCTCTTGAGCACGAAGACGTTGAAGGCGTTGGCGCCCAGCGGCAGCCAGATCGCCCACGGGGTGTTGAGCAGGTTCAGCCCGAGCAGGGGCACGTCGGCCACGGTCAGGTAGGTGGGGATGAGCAGCGCGGCGGCGGGCAGCATGAGGGTGGCCAGCATCATGCCCAGCAGCGCACGGCCCAGGACGGGGCGGAGCTTGGAGAGCGAGTAGGCGGCGGGGACGGCCACGCCGAGCTGGAACAGCCACGCTCCGCCCACCACCACGAACGTGTTCCACATGAAGTGGCCCAGGTTGAGGATGCCCCAGGCCTCGGTGTAGGTGGAGAAGCGCCACTCCCGGGGCAGCAGGGTGGGCGGGGTGCGCACGAGCTCGGCGGGCGGTTTGAGGGCGCCGGTGACCGCGAGGAGCATCGGACCCAGGAACACGACGGTGGCCGAGGCGACCACGGTGACCAGGACGATCCGGTAGGTCAGGCGCCCGCGCGTCCCGGCCAGGGCCAGCGGAGAGACGAGGGTGCGTTCGGCGGGGCGCGGCCGGGTCGGGCGGCGGCGCGCGCGGGGCGGCGCCGGGCGTGTGGAGGTCATGGCTTCCTCGCAGGGGGACGCGGTCAGCGGGCTCGGGTCGCCCACAGGTACAGGGCGGAGAAGAGGGCCAGGACCACGAAGAGCATCAGGCTCAGGGCGCTGGCCGCGCCGAAGTCGCCGAAGGTGAAGGCGTAGCGATATATCAGCAGCAGGACCGTGGTGGTGGCGCCCTCGGGGCCGCCGCCGGTGAGGATGTAGGGCTCCACGAACACCTGCATGGTCGCCACCACCTGCATCAGCAGCATGACGAGGATGACGAAGCGCATGTGCGGAACGGTCACCGTCCGCACCCGCTGGAGCAGGCCCGCGCCGTCGAGCTCGGCCGCCTCGTACAGCTCGCCGGGGATGCTCTGGAGCCCGGCCAGGTAGATCAGGGTGGCGGTGCCCAGGTTCGCCCAGGTGGAGACGATGACCAGCGAGAGCAGGGCGGTGTCGGCGGAGTTGAGCCACTGGAGGCCGGGCAGCCCGACCGCCCGCAGCGCGCCGTTGATCAGGCCGGGGCCGGGGTCGTAGAACCACTTCCACAGCAGGGCCGAGACGATCGGCGGCAGCATGACCGGCAGGTAGACCGCCAGGCGCAGGTAGCCGCGCGCGTGGCGCAGCTCGTTGAACACCAGGGCCAGGCCGAAGGGGAGGGCGAACCCCAGCACCAGCGCCAGCAGGGTGAAGTAGCCGGTGTTGGCCCACGCGGTGGCGAACAGCGGGTCCCCGAACAGGGTGCGGAAGTTCTCCAGCCCCACCCAGTCGGGGGCGGCGACGAAGTTGACCCGCTGGAAGGCCAGCGCGACGCCGCGCGTGATGGGGTACCAGGAGAAGAACACGAAGCAGACGAGGGCTCCGGACAGGAAGGCGTAGGCGACGGCGTTGGCGCCCAGGCGGCGCGCTCCCGCGCGCCCGGGGGCTCGGCGGCGGGCGGCCGGGCGCTCCCGCGTCCGCGCGGTCGCGGTCCGCAGGGCGAGGTCGGGCATGGGTGCCTCCGGTCGGCTGGGCGGCGGCCCGGAGGTCGGGCCGACGCGGTGGGGGGTGGGGTTGGTCGTGGGCCCAGCCGGGGAGTCCGAACGGAACACCCGGCCGGGGAGCTGGCCGGAACGCCCGGCCGCGGGTCGGAGCGGGACAGCCGACCGGAACGCCTGACCGCGGCGCCCGGCCGCTGCCGGTCCCGGCTCGGGCTCAGCCGCCGAGGACCGCGTCGATCTCCTCCTCGGCCGTGGCCAGCAGCGTGTCGACGTCGGCGTCCTCGCGGGTCAGCACGGCCTGCATCACGGTGTCGAGGACGGCGTAGACCTGCTGGGCCTGCGGCGGCTCGACGAAGCCGGGGACCTCGGGCTGGGCGTCGACGAAGGACTGGTAGTTCTCCAGGGGCACGTTGGCGTTGGCCTCCTTGAGCTCCAGCTGGGCCTCGCGGACGTCGCCCGTCCAGATGTCGGGCGTCGGGGCCATGGGCAGGCCGACCGGTGAGTCCAGGGCCAGGGCGTCGTCGATGGCGTCCTGGAAGCGGTCGGGGTTCAGATACTTCCAGCTCAGCCAGGCCAGGCCCGCCTCGATCTGCTCCGGTGTGGCCTGCGGGTTGAACATGTACCCCTCGCCGCCGATCAGGGTGCCCTGTTGCTCGGGCATGGGGGCCAGCCCGTAGTCGGCGAAGTCGCCCTCGAAGTTGTCCACGATGGGCTTGAGGTTGTCGGGCGCGCCGACGTACATGCCGAGCGTCCCGGCGCCCATCATCCGTTGCAGGTCCTCGAACTCCAGCAGCTGGCGCTCGCCCATGGACCCGTCCTCCCAGCGCATGGCGTGGAGGGTCTCCAGCACGCGGCGGCCCTCGGCGTTGTCGACGGAGGCGGTCATGGAGCCGCGGTCCACCACCTCGGCGCCCAGGGAGTTCATCCAGGCGTTGAAGTGCCAGCCGCCCTGGTTGGCGGTGCTCAGCTCCCCGAAGCCGACATAGTCCTCGTCCAGTGCGCTGACGGCCTCGGCCGCCTCGCGAACCCCCTCCCAGGTGGCGGGCGGGTCGTCGGGGTCGAGTCCGGCCTCCTCGAACAGGGTCCGGTTGTAGACCAGCCCCATGGAGTAGTTGGCGGTGGGCAGGCCGTACAGGCGTCCCTCCCCGTCCCGGAACACGTCGAGCAGCCCCGGCTGGACCTGGTCCACGACGCCAAGCGCCTCGGCCTGCTCGGTGATGTCGGCGGCCTGGCCGCGCTCGATCAGCGTCGCCGGGTCGGTGAAGTAGACGTAGAAGACGTCCTCCAGCTGGCCGCCCGCGAGCTTGGCCTGAAAGGTCTCGGGGTCCATGAAGCCCTCGCGGGGTTCGATGTCGATGTCGGGGTGCAGCTCCTCGAACTCGGCGACGTCGGCGTCGAAGATCTCCCGCTCGACCTGGAGGGCCGCCTCGGGCTGGCCGTTGACGACGAGGGTCACCCGGCCGGAGCCGTCGCCGTCGTCGGAGGCGCAGCCGCTGACGGCGACCAGCAGCGCCGCGGCCGCGGCCGGGAGCGCGGTGCGGGTGCGGGCTCCGCGGGTGCGCCCGGGGATTACGGCACGTGTTGTGTCCATGGCCTGGTCGTTCCTCTCCGGCTCCTCCCCCGAGTGAAGCCACGTGATGGTGCCGGAACTATAGATCCGATCGACACAGAACCGCAAGAAAGTAACTGAGTTACGCAAATCAGTGACACAAGCCAGAAATGCAGGGATAATGAGACCTGCATCACTTTCCGAAGTCGCCCCAACCCGCCTAACGAAGGCATAACGAAGGGGTGCGGCGAGGACCGCCGCACCCCTTTTCCTCCGCGCTGTCGTCCGGTGGTCTGACCTCCCGGGGCACCGGACGCGCCGCCGGGCGGCCCCCTCAGCCTCCCGTTCGCGCCGCCTGGGGGGCCGGGCCCGCCGAGGCCCGCACCACCAGCTCCGGTTCGAACATCAGCTCCGCCCGGGAGACCGGGCCGCCGTCGATCCACCTCGCCAGCAGTTCCACCGCCGAGCGGCCCATGGCCTCGATCGGCTGGCGCACCGTGGTCAGCGGCGGATCGGTGCAGGCCATCAGCGGCGAGTCGTCGTAGCCCACCACGGACACGTCCCCGGGCACCGACAGCCCGCGTCGGCGCGCGGCGCGCACCGCGCCCAGCGCCATGACGTCACTCGCGCACAGGATGCCCGTGACGCCCCTCTCCAGCAGCCGGTCCGCGGCGGCCCGCCCGTTCTCCATCGAGTACAGGGCGTGTTCCACCACCGGCTCGGCGCCCGTACCGTCCGCGCACGCGCGCAGGGCGGCCCGCTTGCGCCGGGAGGGCACGTGGTCGGGCGGGCCCGCCACCATGCCGATGCGCTCGTGGCCCAGGGCGCGCAGGTGGCCGACCACCTGCTCGACGGCCACCGCGTCGTCGCAGGCCACCCGGGGGAAGTCCAGGGAGTCGATGGCGGCGTTGATGAGCACCGTGGGCAGGTTGCGCTCGTGCAGGTCCTCGTAGTGGGCGTGCACGGCGTCCTCCTGGGCGTACAGACCTCCCGCGAAGACGATGCCCGAGACCTGCTGGGCGAGCAGCAGGTCGACGTAGTCCTCCTCCGAGACCCCTCCGGCGGTGCGCGTGCACAGCACCGGCGCGAACCCGCGCTGGGCCAGCGCCGTCGCCATGACCTCGGCCAGCGCGGGGAATATCGGGTTCTGGAGCTCGGGCAGGACCAGGCCCACCAGGCGCGCGCGCTCCCCCCGCAGCTGGGTGGGGCGCTCGTACCCGAGGACGTCCAGGGCGGTCAGGACCGCCTCGCGTGTGCTGGAGGAGACGCCGGGCTTGCCGTTGAGGACCCGGCTGACCGTGGCCTCGCTCACCCCGACCTTCTCGGCGACCTCCGCGAGTCGACGTTTCATGCCACCAAGGTACGGCATCGAACGCAAGCCGCTTGCATTCGCTTGCGCTGACTGTCATCCGGTTGCGGATGCCGGACCCCTGGAGCTGCGGGGTCGCGGGCGGATCCGCCCGCCTCAGCCGGTGCGGCGCTCCCGGCGGCGCCTGGCCAGCTCGTCCACGGGCTGGGGAGCCGCGGCGGGCAGGTCGGCCCGCTCCTCGGCTGGAACCACGCCCAGGGCCTCCTCCAGCTCGCGCCAGACGTTGCCCAGCGCCAGGCCGAACATGCCCTGCCCGCGCTGCATGAGGTCCACGACCTCCTCCGGGGAGGTGCACTCGTAGACGCTGACGCCGTCGCTCATGAGGGTGATGCGGGCGAGGTCGGGGGCGGGGCGGCCGCGCAGGTGGTCGACCGCGGTGCGGATCTGTTGGAGGGAGATCCCGGTGTCCAGGAGCCGTTTGGCGACCTTGAGCAACAGGATGTCGGGGAGGCTGTACAGGGGGGCGTTGTGGGCTCCGGTGCGCACGCTCGGCTCCACCAGGCCGGTCCTGGCCCAGTAGTCGAGCTGGCGGTAGCTGATCCCGGCGGCCGTACACGCCGCGGGGCCCCGATACCCGGCGTCCATAGGCAGCGCCACCACGTCCTCTTCGCACAGTAGGCCCTGCTGCCCCGCTAGCCGCAGCGCGGACCGCCTGTCATGGGGATCCCGCTTGCCGCTCGCTACCGCCACGCCGACCTCCGGCTTCTCGTCCCACGGCGGTCTCGACAGGGGATGTCCACTCAGGGAACGGGTGCGCCGTGGGTTCTACTGCACTGAAGGTAGGACGGCCGACCGGCAGCGTCAACGACACCGCGCGGCGCGTCGCCAAGTGCGCGCGGCGCCGGTGTGCCGGGGCCTCCCCGGTGGCGCCCGACGCGCACGCGGGGGTTTCGGCCCTGATCATTACGACCACTTCCGTTACCCAATCTATCACCGGCCCCGCGGACGAAGCCGCAGGTCGGGGCGTGTCCTCCCGGGGAACGCCACCGCCGTGGCGCGGGACCCGCGCGTGGGCGCGGGTCCCGGGGAGAGTACACGTCCGCCGCCGGACTACTCCGCGCGCCTGCCGAAGTCCTCGGGCGAGATGTTGTCCAGGAACTCCCGGAACGCCTCGACCTGGTCCTCCTGCTCGTCCGGGATGGGCATCCCCGCCTCGTCGATCACGTCCTCGTGCGCGTAGATGGGCGTGCCCGTCCGTAACGCCAGGGCGATCGAGTCGGAGGGGCGCGCGCTCACCTCCACACCGTTGCTGAAGACCAGCTGGGCGTAGAAGATGCCGTCGCTGAGGCCGGTGATGTTCACCGTCTTGAGCCCGGTGTCCAGTGCGTCGAGGACGTCCCGGAACAGGTCGTGGGTGAGCGGTCTGGCCGGTGCGACGCCCTGTTGGGCCAGCGCGATCGCGGTGGCCTCCACGCCGCCGATCCAGATCGGCAGGTAGCGGTCGCCCTCGGCTTCCTTGAGCAGGACAATCGGCTGGTTCGAGGGCATCTCAACACGGACGCCGACGACCTCCATGTGCTTCACAGCGTCTCCGTCCCACGGGTCGTGATGCCGGATGGGCGCTCGTCCCTGCTCCCGCTGCGGGTCAGGACCCGAGGGCGAAATCGGCACCCTTCGTTACAAAGCTCTCCGGCGGCGGGGGACCGCAAACCTCATCGGCCCACCCGCCGCTCCCGCGGCCGTCCCCGCGCCGGTCAGCGGCGCGGTTTGGTCAGCAGGACCATCCGGAACTTGCCGATCTGGATCTCGTCCCCTCCTCCGAGCTGTGCCTCGTCGACCGGCTCGCGGTTGACGTAGGTGCCGTTGAGGCTGCCCACGTCGCGGACCCCGAACCCGTCGCCGCGGCGGAAGAACTCCACGTGGCGCCGGGAGACGGTGACGTCGTCCAGGAAGATGTCGCTGTTGGGGTGGCGGCCGGCGGTGGTCACGTCACTGTCCAGCAGGAAACGGCTCCCGGCGTTGGGGCCGCGCCTGACCACCAGCAGCGCCGTGCCCGGCGGCAGAGCGTCGGGGTTGGCGGGGTCGTCGCCGCCCAGCTCGTCGCCGGACTCCTCCTCTTCCAGGGCCTGTATGCCCGAGAGGGAGATCGTGGACGTGACGTCTCCGCCGGAGTCCCTGCCAGTGCCGGGTCGGGGGCCCTGCTGTTCGGCTCTGCGGATCGGAGTTCCGCAGTGGGAGCAGAAACGGGCATCATCCGCAACGGCGTGACCGCACTGCGTGCAGTAAACGCTCGACATAGGTCGGCTCGGCCTCCTACCGCACGGGGCGGTGCTTGATTGGGCTGATCGGTGGCACGCACCGGGCGTCGGGCGGGCACGTGGCCCGCACGCCGTCCGGTACGCGGTGAGACGGCCCGCTGTCGCGGCAGCGGTGCGCCTCACGCGGTCGGTCGCTAGGTCTCATCCCCCGTGTCGCACTCCTTGTCACCACCGGCGAGGGTGTCCGCCGTTGCCGGGATACCCGGTCCGGTGGGCGACGCGGCGCTTCGGGGAACACTCGACTTTAAACCATATCCCTGTCCAGGAAGGGTTTTGCTCCTCCCCCGCCCACCGCGGACGACCCGCCACGAACGGATCGGTGAGCGGCGTCCCCGCCGTCGCGGACGGTGTCCGGCGACGGTGGTGGGCCGAGTCGGGGCAACACACCTGTCCTGGTGCTGATGCCGTGTCGGCGGGTTTGGTTCTCCACGGATCCCCCTGGATTCGCACCGACTTCACCGAACCGCCACGACCTGCCTGTATGTCGATTTTAACCCGCGGGGTCACTCGCGGCAGGACTCGCGCCCGCGCACGGGGCGTGACGCCGCGGATACGCGCCGGGGGGGGGGGGGGGGGGGGGGGGGGGGGGGGGG
>NZ_CBDRFA010000096.1:0-29807 GCF_965343085.1 Nocardiopsis synnemataformans
TCGGAAACGAGGCCTGATGAACGGCGGCGCACGCCGAAAACCGGAAGGGGTGGCACGAGTACGGGGCATCGACACCGACCCCGTCGAGGAGAAGCTCTAGGCGCGCCACGCCCACGGTTCGCCACGCCGCCGAAACCCCCGCCTGACTTGCTCGGATCATGGGTGGGTGGAGGTCGGCAGTCGCTTTTTCGGGACGCAGCGCGGAACCTGCTCGCTGCGGTGCGATGGCGTCCATGGTGAAAAGTGGTGTGTGGCCTTGAGATCGCCGTGTCGGCTCATGGTGCCGGTTTGTCCGCCTGTTGGGTCACGGAACGGCAAAGTGCTCCGCGAGGTGGGCGCCCACCTGTACTGGACCCTGTACTGGGGAGCACACGGGGAGCATTTCAGGCCCCGATCCGGGCCCGGCGCCTCGTCTGTTCGACTCGCGCGCCCCATCTGACCTGGGGTTTTGTGGCGCACCCGGCAGGATTCGAACCTGCGACCATCGGATTAGAAGTCCGGTGCTCTATCCACTGAGCTACGGGTGCTCGATTCAATTGTCGCCCGCCATGGCAGGTCTTGATCACGCTGTGACCCGTGGTTGCGGGAGGGTGCTGCGCGCCGGAGGCGGGGTGGGGGCCGGTCGGCGGGCCTACGGTCGGGAGGACCCGTGTCGTGGTGCCGGTGGCGTCCCGGGCAGACATTCTAGGGTATTCGTCCGATGTCGCCCACAGGCGGGCAAAGCCTCATCAACTACGGTGATTCGTAGTTGCCTCTCGTTACCACGCGCGCTCCACCAAATCGGTCGCTATGGGCCTCGCGCACCACGTTACCGGTGATTAACTCCTGGTGCGGTGCTGTACCCCGGGCGTTTCGCGAAGTCCCGACGTCCAAGGTGGGACGGGGAGTCAGAACATCCACCACTGACCTGCGAAGACCATCAGTGCGGCCAGCGCGGTCAGCATGTGGGGGCTCCTTACGGCCAGCTGCTTATTGCTCTTTGTGTATGTGTTATTACTCAGAGGGACAAACATGGTTTGCCATGGTTTGGGAGTTGCGAGGGACTTCCTTGACGCGGCTACCGTGGTCGGGTGCGATCTCTGGGACTGGTGGCGGGTTTCCTGCTCGACAAGGCGGTGCCCGACCCGCGTAGGGGGCATCCGGTCGCCCTGTACGGGCGTGCCGCGGGATGGTGGGAGCGGCGCGTCTACGGGGACTCGCGGGCGCGCGGCGCCCTGTTCGCGGCCGGGGCCGTGCTTCCCGTGGTGGCCGCGGGTTCCGTGGTGCGGGGTGGCGCGGCGACAGCGGTGACGACGTGGGCCGTGCTCGGCGGCAGCATGTTGTGCCGGGAGGCCGAGCGGATCGCCGGGGCCCTGGAGGACGGCGACCTCGCCCGGGCCAGAGAACTTCTGCCGAACCTGTGTGGCAGGGACCCCTCCCGGCTCGACGAGGCGGGAGTCGCCCGGGCGGTGGTCGAGTCGGTCGCCGAGAACACCTCCGACGCCGTGGTCGGCCCCCTGGTCTGGGGAGCCCTGGGCGGGGTGGCGGGTCTGGCGGGCTTCCGCGCCGTCAACACCCTCGACGCCATGGTCGGCCACCGAGACGAGCGCTACGAACGGTTCGGTTCCGCCTCGGCGCGGCTGGACGACCTCGCCGGGTGGGGCCCGGCCCGGCTGACCGCGTTCCTGGCGGTCCTGGCCGCGCCCGTGGTCGGCGGCGACGTGCGCGGGGCGTGGCGCGTGTGGCGGCGCGACGGCGACCGGCACCCCAGTCCGAACGCAGGGCAGTGCGAGGCCGCGTTCGCGGGCGCGCTCGGTAGGACCCTGGGCGGCGCCAACGTCTACGGGGGGCGTGAGGAGCGCCGCCCCGGGATGGGCGACGGGCCCCGAGCTGGGATCGACGACATCCGCCGCGCGGTCCGCCTCGCCCGGGCGGTGCACCTGGGTGCCCTGGCCGTGGCCGCGGCGGTGGCCCGGTAGCGCGCACTGTGAGCGTCGGTGAACACCTCGGACGCGGTCGGGGTGCCTCGTGCGTGGCCAGGGGGCACCCCGGACGGGAGGCCGTGCAACGTGGCGGACGGCCGTGCGCGGTGGTGGGCCGCTCGCCGACAGCTGCCGCGCGACCCCGCTTCCCGGCAGCTGTCGCGCGACCCCGCTCCCCAACGGCCGTCACACGGGGAGCCCCCGGGGACCGCGGGCGCCGCCCCGGGAACCGGCAGTCGGTCCCGGGGGCGGCGCCGGGTGAGGACCCGGCTCAGGCCAGGTTGCGCGCGTAGTTCACCTGCTGGTGGATCTGGCCCACCATGCCCGGGTGGGTCACCATGATCGTCGTGCTGTAGTGCTTGTCGTGCCCCTGGACGGTGACCTGCACGTGCCCGGTGGTCCTCTGCTCCTTGACGAGGAGGAAGAGCAGTCCGAGCAGACAGGTCCACCAGAAGACCAGGATGGCCACGATGACCGCCCAGGTGGGTGTGTTCCGGTCGGTGCGGCTCATGTCGTTCACCGTCCACACCGTTCCCCTGATCGGGAAGCGCCCGACGGGGGTCATCACGGTGTGCTGGGAGAACGCGATCTCGCCGATGGTGCCGAGGGGGACGTCGCCCTCGGGCTGGGGCTGAGGCTGGGGGACGGCGGGCTGGTAGCCCCCGGTGGGGGAGCCGTAGGGCTCCAGGGCTCCGCCGTGCTGTTGCGGGGGAAGGCCCCAGCCGGGGGTCTCACCGTGGGGCTCGTGCCACCACGGTTCCCCCGGACGGGAATTGGGGTACTCGCTCATGCCGCGATTGTGTCAAAGGGCGGGGAGACCGAGAACCACTTCCCCGATAGCGGTACCAACTCGCCTCCATACCCGTTCCGGCTGTACCGCCCCTCCCCGGGCTCGTTCCGGCTGTGCCGTCCCGTTCACGGTCCTGTCCCGGCTGTGCCGTCCCGTTCCCGCACCCGCCCCAGCCGTGCCGGTGGCCCCGGAAGTGCTCCGTCCCAAGGCCGTGGCCGGATGTGGCCACGTCCCGGCTCCCGTGCCGGGCCCTCCCCGGTCCGCACTCCGGAATCCGGGCTGCTTGTGGCGCAGATCACTCCAAACCCGCCGGTTTTCTGGTACGGGGTCCTCCTCACCCGCCAAAACATGAAACTCTTTCGCGATTTCCCTACTCGTGCGTAGCATGCGCTCACCCATCGCCCGCACCCCCAGGTGGTGACAGCTCTTGTTCCCCTCGCTCAGACGACGGCTACGCACCGGCGCCTCGGGTACCGCCCTCGCGGTGGCCGCGGCCACCGTCGCCGCCCTGCCCGCGGCCCCCCAGGCCCTCGCCGAACCGGAACCCGACTACTGCGCCCCCGGGGGATGCCACGACATCCTTCCCCCCGGCCAGAACGGCAGCGCCACACTCGTCGAGATCCTCGGCCACCAGGTCTTCGGCACCCGGCCGCAGCACGCCTCCAGCCAGCTGGACATGTACGACAACCTCGTCCACCACTACGACGGCCTCACGGAGGAGGGCCTGGACGACTTCTTCCTCGACGCCGGATTCGGGGTCGCCCCCGACGACGTGGGGCGCCGGTACCAGCCGCGCGACGACGTCACCATCACCCGCGACGCCGACCACGGCATCCCGCACGTCGAGGGCACCACCCGCGAGGGCACCATGTTCGGCGCCGGGTACGCCGCCGCCGAGGACCGCCTCTTCCTCATGGACGTGCTGCGTCGGGTCGGCCGCGGCGAACTCACCTCCTTCGCCGGAGGCGCCGAGGGCAACCGCGGGCTGAACAGGACCTGTGGCGCAGCGCCCCCTACACCGAGGAGGACAAGCAGGCGCAGATCGACCGGGTCGCCGCCAGCGGAGAGCGCGGTGAGCAGGCCCTCGTCGACGTCGGTGCCTACCTGGAGGGCGTCAACGCCTACATCGAGGAGGCCGACGACGACCGCGACTTCCCCGGCGAGTACGTCCTGACCGGGCACAAGGACGCCATCACCAACGCCGGGGAGATCGAGCCCTTCACCCCCACCGACGTCGTCGGCATCGCCGCCATGGTCGGCGGCATCTTCGGCGGCGGTGGCGGCGGCGAGGTCCAGGCGGCCGTCGTGCTCGCCAACTTCCGGGACCGCTACGGAGCCGAGGAGGGCGCCGAGCTGTACCGCGCCTGGCGGATGGAGAACGACCCCGAGGCCGTGGTCAGCGTCGAGGGCGAGTTCCCCTACAGCGGCACCCCCGAGGACCCGGTCGGAGAGGCCGTGCCCGACCCAGGCTCCGTCGAGCCCTACGACATCGTCCACGACGAGCACGGTTCCGCGCTCAGCGGCGAGACCGCCGAGCATCCCGCCCCGCTGGCGAGCACGGTGGAGGAGCCCGAGGCGGGAGTGGAGGCGCCCGCGGTCGAGGACCTGTCCCAGGAACAGCGCGACGAGCTGGATCGGATGATCGAGGAGGGTGACCTGTCCGCGGTGGAGGGCGTGTTCAACGACGGTGTCCTGCCCGAGGGCTTCACCGACCCCCGCGGCATGTCCAACGCCCTGCTCGTCTCGGGAGAGCACACCGAGAGCGGCAACCCCGTCGCCGTGATGGGCCCCCAGACCGGCTACTTCTCCCCGCAGCTGCTCATGCTCCAGGAACTCCAGGGCCCGGGCATCAGCGCGCGCGGCGCGTCCTTCGCGGGCGTGAGCTTCTACGTCCAGATGGGGCGCGGCGTCGACTACGCCTGGAGCGCCACCTCGGCGGGCCAGGACGTCACCGACACCTTCGCCGTCGAGCTGTGCGAGACCGACGGGTCCGCGCCCACCACCGGGTCGCGCGCCTACGTGGGCACCGCCGGCGACTGCGTGCCCTTCGAGGAGCTGAGTGTCACCAACGAGTGGTCGCCCACCATCGCCGACGGCACGCCGGAGGGCGGCTACACGCTGACCTCCCTGCGCTCGGAGTTCGGCCTGGTGCACTCCTTCGCGACCGTGGACGGCGAGCCCGTGGCGTTCACGACGCGGCGCTCCACCTACATGCGCGAGGTCGACTCCATCATCGGCTTCCAGCGCTTCAACGACCCCGGCGAGATCACCTCGGCGGAGTCCTTCACGGACGCGGCCGAGGACATCGGCTACGCCTTCAACTGGCACTACGTCGACGACGAGGACATCGCCTTCGTCAACTCCGGGGCCAACCCGGTCCGGACCGAGGGCACCAACCCCAACCTGCCCGTCGACGCCTACTCCGACGCGGGCTGGTCCGGCTGGGACCCCGACACCAACGGCGCCGACTACCACCCGCAGGAGGACCACCCGCAGGCGATCAACCCCGACTACATCGTCAACTGGAACAACAAGCCCGCCCGGGGCTACACCTCCGGCTGGGCCACTGGACCGGTGCACCGCGGCGACCTGCTCGACGGCCGCGTCTCCGGGCTGATCGCCGACGGGCACGCGTTCACCACCGCCAGCCTGACCCGGGTGATGATGGAGGCCGGGGTCGCCGACCTGCGCGCCCAGGAGGTCCTTCCGCTCCTGTTGGAGGTGATCGGCACCGAGGCCGTGGACGACCCCGAACTGGCCGCGGCCGTGGAGGAGCTGCGGCTCTGGCACGAGTCCGGATCCCTTCGCCGCGAGCCCTTCCGCGACGCCGGGTACTACTCCCACGCCGACGCCATCCGCACGCTGGACGCCTGGTGGCCGCTGCTGGTCCGCGCCCAGTTCGAGCCGGGGCTGGGCGGAGACCTCTACACCCAGCTCACCAGGGCCGTGCAGACCGACGAGTCGCCCTCGGGCTCCATCGGAGGAGGCGAGCCCGGAAGCGTCAACCAGGCACAGCCCCACCGGGGCTCGGCGTTCCAGTACGGCTGGTGGTCCTACGTGGACAAGGACCTGCGCACGGTGCTCGGCCAGGAGGTGGACGGCGGACTGGGCGAGGCCTACTGCGGTGGCGGCGACCCGGACGCCTGCCGTACGGTGCTGCTGGACACCCTGGCCCAGGCCGCGGAGACCCCCGCGGGGGAGGTCTACCCCGGCGACGAGCACTGCGACCCGGGCGACCAACTGTGCGCGGACACGGTGATCCACCAGGCGGTCGGCGGCATCAACATGTGGCCGATCGCGTGGCAGAACCGGCCCACGTACCAGCTCGTCTACCAGTTCTCCGGCGGACGGTAGGACGGGCGGAGCGGACGCGGCCCACGGTGGCCCTGAGCGGGTGCCAGCGGGGGCCGCGTCCGTGTGTCACGGCCGGGGAACACTGGAGCCGGATCGCGTGCTTCGCCGGGTCTGTATGGGTAGCGTAAGGAATACCCGAACATGAACGGGAGGGTCGCAGGAACATGGAAGCCTGGTTGATCTGGCTCGTCCTCGCCGTGGGCCTGGGGGTCGTCGAGGTCTTCACCCTCACGTTCGTACTGGGCCTCCTGGCGGTCGCGGCGCTGGTCGCCGCCCTCCTCGGTGCCATCGGGCTTCCGGTGGCCGTGCAGATCATCGGTTTCACCGCCACCGCGGCGGCCGGGATCTACCTCGTGCGGCCGATCATGCGACGCCAGCTCAGGGGCGGCCCCGCCGTCAGGTCGGGCGCCCAGGCGCTCGTCGGACGCTCCGCGGTCGTCCTCCAGGAGGTCGACGCCGACCGGGGCAGGATCAAGCTCTCCGGGGAGGAGTGGTCCGCGCGCTGCATCGACGAGGACCTCGTCATCCCGGTGGGCACACGCGTCGACGTCATGGAGATCGACGGGGCCACAGCCGTGGTCTACCCGCGCGAAGCACTGCCCTGAACCCCGCCACAGCCACGTCCCAGACCTAGGCCAGGTGCCAGCACATGGAACCCACCATCGCCCTCATCATCCTCGCGGTCGTCGTCGTTGCCGTCGCCCTGGCGGCGATCCGCATCGTCCCGCAGGCCAGGGCGTACAACATCGAGCGTTTTGGCCGCTACATCCGCACCCTGAACCCCGGCCTGAACTTCCTCATCCCGGGCGTGGACCGCGTCAACTCCAAGTTCGACCTGCGCGAGCAGGTGTTCACCTCGCGCCCGCAGCCGGTGATCACCGAGGACAACCTGGTCGTCAACATCGACACCGTGCTGTACTACCAGGTCACCGATCCCAGGGCCGCGGCCTACGAGGTCGCCAACTACATCCAGGCCATCGACCAGCTCACCGTCACCACGCTGCGCAACGTCATCGGCTCCATGGACCTGGAGAAGACCCTCACCTCCCGCGAGGAGATCAACACCCGCCTGCGCGGGGTCCTGGACGAGACCACCGGCAAGTGGGGCATCCGCGTCAACCGCGTGGAGATCAAGGCCATCGACCCGCCGCCCACCATCAAGGAGGCGATGGAGAAGCAGATGCGGGCCGACCGCGACAAGCGCGCGGCCATCCTCCACGCCGAGGGCGAGCGCCAGGCGCGCATCCTCAAGGCGGAGGGCGCCCGCCAGCAGGCCATCTTGGAGGCCCAGGGCGACCAGCAGGCGGCCATCCTGCGCGCCGACGGCGAGGCCAAGGCGATCGAGCGCGTGTTCCAGGCGGTGCACGCCAACAACGCCGACGCCAAGGTGCTCGCCTACAAGTACCTGGAGACCCTGCCGTCCCTGGCCGAGGGCGACGGCAACACCTTCTGGGTGATCCCCGGCGAGCTCACCGAGGCCGTCAAGAACGTCAGCCACGCCTTCGCGGGCAACGCCTCGACGGTTCCCTCCACGGAGAAGGAGGACGGGGACGCCGAAACCCAGGGGCCCGCGCAGCTCACGGCGCCCGATCCCGCCCGGTCCTCTTCGGCGCAGGCGGCCATGGACGCGGCCGAGGCCGCCGAACGCGCGGTGGCCGACGCCCGCGACGACGTCCGGCGGGCAGGGTCTGCCCTCGGCGGCTCCCGGCCGCCCGGGCCGCGCGAGGAGGACTAGGGCCTGTTCGGGGGCCAGCCACGCCGCACCGGGGCCAGGGCGCTTCCGCCACGGAGCCGACCTGGACAACCGTCTCGGGGCGGCGGGACGGCCGCCCCTCCACGACGCGTCGCCACCTGCGGGGCGCAGCCGCCTCGCGCGGGTGGGACCCGCGGAGGGGGGAGGGAGGTGTCGACCTCCCTCCCCCCCATCGTGTGTTCGGCCCGCGGCCGCACGGCTCAGACCAGCAGGAGCTTGCCGGTGGTGCGGCGCGAGGCCAGGTCGCTCTGGGCGCGCCCCGCGTCGGACAGCGGGTAGCGGCCGCCGATCCGCACGTCCAGGCGGCCGTCACCCACCAGCGCGAACAGGTCGCCGGCCCGGCCCAGGAGCTCCTCGCGGTCGGCCACGAAGTAGGCCAGCGAGGGCCTGGTCAGGTACACCGAACCGGCGGAGTTGAGCCGCTGCGGGTCCACCGGGGCCACCTCTCCCGAGGACTGCCCGAACAGCGCCAGCACACCGCGCGGGCGCAGTGAGGCCAGGCTGGCGTCGAAGGTGTCCCGGCCGACGCCGTCGTAGACCGCGGCCACCCCCTCGCCGCCGGTGAGGTCGCGCACCGCCTCGGCCACGGGGGTCTCGGTGTAGCGGACCACCTCGTCCGCGCCCGCCTCCCGGGCGATGCGCTCCTTCTTCTCGGTGGACACGGTGCCGATGACGCGCGCGCCGCGCTCCTTGGCCAGCTGGGTCACCAGCAGGCCGGTGCCGCCCGCGGCCGCGTGCACCAGCACGGTGTCGCCCTCGGACACCGGGTACACCGAGCGGACGAGGTAGTGGGCGGTCATGCCCTGGAGCAGCAGGGCGGCGGCCTGCTCGGCGGAGACCGCGTCCGGGACGGGGACGACCAACGACGCCTTGACCACGGCCCGTTCGGCGTACGCGCCGGGGGCCATCGCCCAGCCGACCCGCTGCCCCACGGACAGGTCGGTGACGCCGTCGCCGACGGCGGCCACCACGCCCGCGCCCTCCATGCCAGGGACGTAGGGGAGGGGGACGTCATACAGGCCGCTGCGCTGGTAGATGTCGATGAAGTTGACCCCGCGGGCCTCGACGTCGATCAGGACCTCCCCGGGGCCGGGCGCCGGGTCGTCCCTCTCGGCCAGCCGCAGTACCTCGGGCCCGCCGTTCTCCTCGATCACGATGGCACGCATGGGTCCACTGCTCCTTCCGTGTCGGTTCCCGGCATCATGTCAGCCCGGAGCCGGAACGGCCACGGAGGGGCGGGCCGCCTACTCCGACCGGCCCTCCTCGAGGATCTCGTGGACAGAGAACGCGGTGTACAGGACGCCGAGGAAGTCGTTGCCCGGTCCCTGGCGGGTCACGATGCCGACCCGGCGGCGGTCCTCCACCTCCTCGGCGTCGTCGGGGAGGGGTTCCTCGTCCACCGCGGTCACGGCGTGCTCCCCGTTGACCCACAGGGACAGCTCCACGAACTCGTTGCCGTCCCTGTCCTCCTGGAGCGAGCAGGAGAGCGCGACGGTGTTGGTGGGGATGTTCTCGTGGTCGAACCCGAGGGGATCGCGCTCCTCGTAGCCGTACTCCTCGCGCACCGACTCGTCGAAGAGAGGCTGGGGGGTGTATCCGGCGACGTCGGTGGTCTCTCCGAGGGTGGTGTCGCCCTCGCCCTCGTGCATCCGGCGGATCTCCGCGCGCTGGCCGTCGTAGCGCAGCAGCCCCTCGTACTGGCTTCGGTGCTCCTCGCCGCCGTTGTCCCAACAGCGCACGCCGAACGTCGCCTGTTCCGGGCCCTCGACCACGTACGCGGTGGTACTCACCAGGACGTTGTCCGGCAGGACCGCCTCGCGGTCCAGCGCTACGACCTCGCCCCGGCTGGGGTTGCTCTCAGGGTCGAGTTGGAGCAGGACGCCCCTCCGCTCGGCCCAGTAGCCGTCGGAATCCTCGTGCTCGTAGGTGTTGCTGACCCAGCCGGGGTCGGTGGTGAAGTCGGTGTTGTAGACGGAGACGGTGTTCTCCGGGATCGCCTGGCCGCCGTTGAGCAGGACCGTCGCACCCACGGCGGCCACCAGGACGACCGCGCCCGCGGCCGCGCCGATCACCACCATCCGCCTGCGGCCGCGCGGGGCACCGCCGGACCTCCCGGGAGGCTGGCCCGCTCCACCGGGGCCACCGGGGCCACCGGGGTTTCCCGGGCCGCCGGAACCGGAGTAGGCGGTGAAGGCGGGCTGGCCCTGCGGCGGAGACGCGTAGCCGCCGTGCGCCTGGTGCGGCGGGGGGACCTGACCGCCGGAGTTGGCGTAGTAGCCGGGAACCCGCTGGCCGTGGACCGGGGGCTGGCCCTGGGACGGGTATCCGCCGTACCCCATGCCCGGCTGGGGACCCGAGGGCGGGACGCCCGGGTCACCGTGCTGCTGCTCCACACGGGTCTGCTGGACCGCGGGAGGCGGCTGTACCGGGTGCTGGACCTGCGTGGGCTGCGCGTACGGGTTGTACTGCGTGGTCTGCGCGTGTGCGGGCTGCGCCTGGAAGGGCTGGCCGCTCCCCGGAGCCGCCGCGCCCTGCTGCTGTCCGCCGTCCGGGTGCTGCCCGCCCGCCTGCTGCGGTCCGCTCGGGGGCTGCTGCGGCTCGCTCGGCGCCTGGTCCGACGTGGGCCCGCCCTCCCGCGCCCCGGTGTCCTGCGGCGGCTGCCCCGGCACGGGGGAACTGCTCGGCGGGGCCCACGAGGTGCTGATCGTGCGCTCCACCTCGGCCTCCTGCGGTTCCTCCTGGCCGGTCAGCCGGGCCAGGAGCTGCTTGGAGGTGGGTCGATTGGCCGGGTTCTTGTCCAGTGCCGCGTTGACCAGGTCGTACAGGTCCGCGTCCAGGCCGTCCAGGCGCGGCGGAGCCGAGGAGATGTTGTGCAGGACGGCGGGCACCGTGGCGGCGTCGAAGGGGGCGGTGCCGGTTCCGGCGAAGGCCACCAGGCAGCCCCACGCGAAGATGTCGGCGGCCGCGGTGGCCCGCTGACCCAGGATCAGCTCCGGGGCCATGTACGAGGGGGTGCCCATGAGCTGGCTGGAGCGGGTGACCGCGTCCGCGGCGTCGTCCAGGGCGCGGGCGATGCCGAAGTCGATGACCTTCGGGCCGACCGGGGAGAGCAGCACGTTCGCGGGTTTGAGGTCGCGGTGGATGATCCCGGACCCGTGGATGGCGGTGAGCGCCGCGGCCACGCCCATGGCCAGGCCCTCCAGGGTGCCGCCCGCCATCGAGCCGTCCGCGCGGACCGCCTCGTCCAGGTTCGGGCCCGGCACGTACTCCGAGACGATGAAGAGGGGCTCGCCCTCCAGCCGGGCGTCGATCACCCCCGCGGTGGAGAAGCGGGCCACGCGGCGCGCGGCCTCGACCTCGCGGGCGAAGCGCAGCCGGAAGGACTCGTCGTCGGCCAGGTCGGGGTGGATGAGTTTCACTGCGACGGGCCGGTCGGAGGCGTCCCTGGCGAGGTAGACGGTGCCCATGCCGCCTCGGCCGAGACGGCTCACGATGCGGTAACCGTCGAGTTCGCGCGGGTCCCCCGCGCGCAGGGGTTTGCCGCTCTGGTGCCCGTTCGACGTCACAGTTGGGGGTCCCTCATATGAATCGTGGAGTTCGCGCTAACAGCGTACCGATGCCGACACGCTGGCGCGTTCTGGACTGGCTGGCCCTTCGGGCCCCGCGGACGCGGGGTCCGGGCTCGGATGCGGGGGTGTTCGGGGGCGGCGCGCGGACGCGGCGTGTCAGTCGGGGTGGATGGCTTTGGGCGCGACGTGGTTCCCCGAGGAGTCCTCGGCGAGGTGGACGGTGCCCGTGCCGCCATGCCCAAGGCGGCTCGGGAGGCGGTGGCCGTCCGGGCCACGGGGACCTCCGGGGTGGAGGGGTCTGCCGCTGTTCGACATCACGGAAAGGGGACCTCACGGTTTCCGGGGGCGAGCCGCCCAGCGTACCGGTCGGCGGCGAAAGCGCCGGGTACGGGTGTGGTGGCCACGTGGTCATCCAGGGGGATGCCTCTCGTGCCGAAACAGTTCCCCGAAGGCACCGGTTTTCGCTAGTGTTAGAACACACGTTCGAACACCTGGCCGCGTCTTCCCCACGGGTGGGTGTCCCGGTGGCGTGTGCCGGGACTGAACAGGAGGCGGATGATGCTGAGGGGAAGTGTCGTGGGACGGTACTACGGGGCGGAGGTGACCGTCGTCGAGGACGACGGGCGCCCGGCCCGGTTCGTGTGGAACGGCAGGGTGTACGGAGTGCGCAGGATCCTCGAACACTGGGTCACGCTGCGCATGGACTGGACACCGGCGCGTGAGCCCCAGACGCCCGAACGCAGGCACTGGCGGGTGGAGGCGGGTACGGCCCAGTCCCAGGGGGTGTACGAACTGCGCCATGACACGGCCACCGGCAGGTGGCTGCTCTCTCGCGTGTGGGGGTAGGGCGCGCCCGGGGGCGGTTTCCGGGCCGCTCGCCGCTCGCCGCTCGCCGCTCTCCCCACCGAACCCCACCGAACCCCGGCGGACGCTGCGCACCCCGCGCCGCGTGTCCGCCCGTCTCCCCCTTCGCCGATCCCCGGTGACACCGCGCACGCGGCGCATGCTCGGGTGGCGCCTGTCCGGGCGGACGGCAGCCACCGGACACGCGCGGGGTCGGTCCCCGGGCCGCTCCGCGACCGCGGCCCGGGGACCGTGCGGCACCGTCCGGGTGCCCGGTGGGGCCGGGGCGCGCCGGTCAGCCCAGGTCGGTGGGGAGCAGGCTGTACACCGCCAGGTCGGTGCGGCCCTCGTGCAGCGGCATCGCGCTGCGTTCGACGCCCTCCAGGCTGAACCCCGACCTCTCCGCGACCCGGCGCGAACCGGTGTTGCCGGTGGCGGCCTTGATCTCCACCCGCTGGAAGCCCTGGTCCAGCGCCCAGCGGGAGACGGCCACGGCGGCCTCCGTCGCGTACCCGAGGCCGCGGCCCCACGGCGAGACCCAGTACCCGACCTCGGTGGTCATCGCCGCCCATACGACACGCACCAGGCCCACCGAGCCCACGAGCCGCTTGGACTTCCTCTCCACCATGGCCCACTGCTGGCCCTCACCGCAGGTGCGCAGGGCGGGGGCGACCTCGCAGCACCACCGCTCGGCCTCCTCCCGGGTGTAGGGCACCCCGGGCAGGGGGAGGGGGAGCCAGCGCTGGAGTTCGGCGTCGGTGCAGGACGCGTGCACGTCGTCGATGTCGCCCTCGACGAACGGACGCAGCCGCAGGCGCTCGGTCTCCAGGATCACTGACGGCAGTATCGGTCTGTCTTGCGTGGTGGTCACGCCTCTCCCCTCGGGTCGGAGTGCGCTCACGATACGCGCAGTCCCGGAGTACGGCACCCGGGTTCTGCGCGTATGCCCGAGGGGAGGGCGGCACCGTCCCGACCAGGGAGTACCCGCCGGCGCGGCCGAGGGTCGCGTGCGGTCCACGGCTCCGGCGGGCACGTCTATCCGTGGCCGCCTAGGCCAGGCCCGCGATGACGCGCTGGCGGACCGCGCTGTCGAACACCTCGGAGAAGGCGTTGCCCGGGCACTCGGTCTCCAGCCAGTCGCGGTGCCGGGAGATCGCGTCGCCCGGAGTGGCCACGCCCGTGCCCGGGTTGACGTACGCGATCTGCCCGGCCGGGTCCACGCCGGTCACCGCGCACAGCACGCGCAGCACGTCGACCAGGGAGTCCTGCGCCGCCTGGGTGGGCAGCTCGTCGGTGAAGTCCCCGAGCAGGCACACGCCCACGTTGCCCTGGTTGAACCCGTAGGCGTGCCCGGCGGTCACCGACTCGGCCCGCCCCGGCCGCGGGATCCCGGAGAGGACCGGCACGCCGTCCCCGCCCGAGTGGCGGCCCTCGTAGACCACCCCGTCGGGGTCGATGAGCACGTGGTAGCCGATGTCACCCCACGCCTGCTGCACCGCGTGCAGGTAGTACACCGCCCGCACGTCCGCCGCGTGGTCCTCCCCGGTCGGCATCGCGGTGTGGTGCACGGTCAGCGCCTGCACGGGGTGGAACTCCGCCTCCCACAGGTTGTCGCCCTGGTCGTCGAAACGCCAGGACTCGTCGGCGCCCCAACCCGCGCGGGTGCGGAACGGGACGCTGGTCCGGCCGCGCAGGGCGCCGGAGGCCTCCGCGGACAGCGACGCCTGATCGGGGCCGCCGAAACGCAGCCCCTCTCCGTCGTGCAGGTTCACGGCGGTGGTCTCCCCCCTCGAACGCACCTCGTACCCGGTGGCGCCCTCGGGCGCGCGCACCAGCGCGGCCGCGACCGGGTCCCGGTCGTCGCGGCCCCCGGTGTGCAGGTGCACCGGATTCCAGGAGCCCAGGCCGTCGGCGGTCTCGAAGCGGACCGCCGCGTGGGCCTCTCCGGGGTCACCGGTGACGGCCACCATGTCGAAGCGCAGGTCGGGGCGGACGAGTCCGTGTGACGCGGAGGGCTCCGCCAGTACGCGGGGGACCGTGCGGTCACCACCGCCACCGTCGGCCAGGGCGGGGCGGGGGGAGGGGAGCGCGGTGCCCAGCGCGGTCAGGCCCGCGGCCGCGGTGGCACCGGCCAGGAGGGTACGCCTTCGCATCGTGTGTCCGTTCTCTCGGATCGGGTGGGGGAAGGCCCTCAGGGGTGGGAACGCGGACACCCTGGCACAGCACCGTGAGCCACGCCACTGAAGGCACGTCCGAATATGTGGCCAAGGCGCCCCCTGTTATCAGGCAAGGCTGGTGATGCCGTAGGGTGCGATGTTTTTCCTGTGAAGAAAGGAACATACGGGGTGGAGGAGCACATGGACGCGGGTCACGACCTGCGCCACCACGGTGACGCCGAGGTCGGCGGCGGACTGCTCGACCTGGCCGTCAACGTGCGGGGCCGGACGCCGCCCGCCTGGTTGGGGCGGCTCCTCGCCGACTCGCTGACCAGCTTGGGCGCCTACCCCGACCCCTCCCGCGCGCGGGAGGCGGTCGCCCGGCGCCACGGACGGGAGGCGGGCGAAGTCCTGCTCACCGCCGGGGCGGCCGAGGCCTTCGTTCTCCTGGCGCGGGTCCTGAGCCCCCGGCGGGCGGTCGTCGTGCACCCCCAGTTCACCGAACCCGAGGCCGCCCTGCGCGCCGCCGGGCACGCCGTGGACCGGGTGCTGCTGGAACCGGACTTCACGCTCGACCCCGGACTGGTCCCCGAGGACGCCGACCTGGTCGTGGTGGGCAACCCGACCAATCCGACCTCCGTGCTCCACCCCGGCGCGGTCCTGGCCGGGCTGGCCCGCCCCGGGCGCGTGCTGGTCGTGGACGAGGCCTTCGCCGACTGCGTTCCCGGCGAGCCGGAGTCGCTGGCCTCCCGAGGGGAATTGCCGGGCCTGGTGGTGGTGCGCAGCCTCACCAAGACCTGGTCCCTCGCCGGGCTGCGCGCCGGGTACCTGCTCGCCGCACCCGACCTGGTGGCCCGGCTCTCCGGAGCCCAGCCCCTGTGGTCGGTGTCCACACCCGCCCTGGTCGCGATGGAGGCGTGCTGTACGCCGGAGGCCCTCGCCGAGGCCGACGCCTGGGCGGTGTCCCTGGCCGCCCACCGCGACGACCTCACCGAGGGCCTGCGGAACCTGGGCCTGCGGGCGGTCCCGGGGGCGCGGGCCTCGTTCCTGCTGGTCACGGACCCTGAGGCGGACCGGCTGCGGATCCGCCTCAGGGAACGGGGGATCGCGGTCCGGCGCGGTGACACCTTTCCCGGCCTCGGGCCGGAGTGGCTCCGGGTGGCGGTCCGCGAGCCCGCCGTCCACCGGATCCTGACGGATGCACTGGGGGAGTTGCTCGCCCGGTGAGGCGCCGCCCCGCGGGCGGGCCGTGCGCGCGGACGGCCGCGGGAGCCAGCGCGCGCCCACGCGGTCTCTGGCACAGTTGGTGGTGACTTGGGAGCCCCGGCGGCCGAGTCGGCACCGGCCGCCCCGGGTTCTGAGGACCCGTGCGGTCGGCGCGGAAGCGGCGGACTACGCTTACCGGTCTATGCCGGACAAGGCGGAAACGGGCCCGCCACAACACCCTCTTGCGTGGAGCGATCATGACCAGAGACGACCGCGAGGACGCCCGGCGCGGCGAGGAGGACGGAGCCGAACCGTCCCGCGGGAAGGGCGGCAGATCCTCCCCCGGAGCCGGTCCCCGCCTCGGCGGCCTGCTCGACGGGCTGCCCGAGAGCGGACGCGGCGCCCGGGTCCAGCCCTCGCGCGGCTCCACGGGCTCGGCCAACCCGTTCCGGCAGCGGCCGCGGCCCCCCGCGCCGGCCGATCCCGGGCCTCGGGCCCCCTCCGCCCCGGCCTCGCCCTACGGCGCGCTTCCCCTGGACGTCCCTCCGGCCCCGCGGCCCGAGGCCGAACCAGCGGTCGAGCCCGCGGCGGACGCGCCGCCGTCCGGACCGCCGCACCGGCCCAACGTCATCCCCTTCCGCGGCGGCGAGCGCACCACCGGGACCGGGGAGGCCAGCCCGGGAACCGAGCCGCATCCGGTCCCCGAGAGCTCCGAGAGCCCCGAGCAGACCGTGCCCCCCGCCGAGTCCGGGTATCCGGCGGGGCCCAGCAGCTCCGCCGCCCCGGAGCCTTCGGCCGACCCGGAGCCCTCGATGGCGCTCACGAACGCGGCGGCGCTGGCGAGGGCGGTGGCGCTCGCGAAGGCGGCGCCCGCACATGAGGCAACACCCGCACATCCGGCCGCACCCGTGCGCACCGCTGCGCCCGCCCGCCCGGCGGCGCCCGTGAACACCGCGGTGCCCGCCCGCGCGGCCACACCCGCACATCCTGTGGCGCCCGCGCGCCCCGCCGCACCCATGAACACCACGGTGCCCGCCCGCCCGGCGGTACCCCCACGCCCGGCGGTGCCCGCACACCCGGCGGTGCCCGCGCCCGCGCACCCCGCCCGGGCCGTCAGCCCGACCGGGCCCACCGCCGACCGGCAGGAGGCGCAGGCCGGGGCACCGACCACAGACCACGGACGCGCGGACCAGCACTCCGCGACCACCGAGCCGGAGCAGAGCATGCACGCACACGAACCAGCCGCGCCCCTGCCGAGGCCCACCGGGCCTCCGGTCCAGCCCGTCCCCGAGCCCGCGGCGGCGCCCGCCGCCCCGGCACCCGAGCGGGCCGACAGCGGCTTCGTCCACGTCCACGCCTACGGCGAGGCCGAGCGCGCCGCCGTCTACCGGGCCATCCGCGAACGCCGCGACGTCCGGACGGGCTTCCGGCCGGACCCCGTGCCCCACGACGTGCTCACCCGCGTCCTGGAAGCCGCCCACCAGGCCCCCAGCGTCGGCGACTCCCAGCCCTGGGACTTCCTGGTCATCGAGGACCCCGGCCTGCGCGCACGCGTGGGCGACCTCGCCGCGGCCGAGCGCGAGGACCACGCGCACGCGCCGCCGGGCGTCCGTGCCCGCGCCTTCGCCGGACTCAAGGCCGAGGCCGTCCTCGAGGCCCCCCTGAACATCGCCGTCACCGTCGACCCCACACGGGGGGGACGGCACGCCCGGGGCCGCCACGCCCGCCCCCTGAGCGCCGACCACGCCGCGGCGCTCGCCGTGGAGAACCTCTGGATCGCCGCGCGCGCCGAGGGCCTGGGCGTCGGCTGGCTCACCTTCGTCGACGAGCGCGACGTCGCCCGCGCCCTCGAACTCCCCGTCCACCTGGACGTGGCCGTCTACCTGTGCGTCGGCTACGTGGAGGAGTTCCCCTCGGAGTCCGAGCTCAGCCTCTCCGGCTGGGCCAGGGAGCGCCCCCTGGCCTGGGCGGTGCACCACGACCGCTACGGCCGCCGCGGTCTGCCCGGCCAGGAACCCACGAGCCTGCTGGAGGAGACCATCACCGCCGTCGGAGCGCTGGACACCCGCGCGATGGAGGAGGCCAGAGACCGCCAGGACCGGATGACCAAGCCGCCCGGCTCCCTCGGCTTCCTGGAGGAGGTCTCGGTCCAGCTGGCCGGGATCTCCGGGCAGTGCCCGCCGCCGATTCCCGAACCGGCCGCCGTCGCCGTGTTCGCGGGCGACCACGGCGTGCACGCCCAGGGGGTGACTCCCTGGCCCCAGGAGGTCACCGCCCAGATGGTGCACAACTTCCTGGAGGGCGGCGCCGTCGTCAACGCCTTCGCCGCCCAGGTCGGCGCCGAGGTCACCGTCGTGGACGTCGGCGTGGCCGCGGACCTGCCCAGCGCCCCCGGCCTGCTGGCCCGCAAGGTCGCGCACGGCACGGCCGACCTCACCCAGGGGCCCGCGCTCACCCGCGAGCAGGCCCTCCAGGCCCTGGAGGGAGGCATCGAGGTCGCCCGCGACCTGGTCTCCGCGGGCAACCGCTGCCTGGTCACCGGCGACATGGGCATCGCCAACACCACCCCGGCCGCCGCCCTGGTGTGCGCCTTCACCGGAGCCGACCCGGCGCACGCCACCGGACGGGGCACCGGCGTGGACGACGCCGTCTACGCCCACAAGGTCGACGTGGTGCGCCGCGCCCTGGCCGCGAACCCCGTCGACCCGGCCGACCCCATCGGCACCCTGGCCGCTCTGGGCGGTCTGGAGCACGCCGCCCTCGCGGGGTTCGTGCTCGGCGGCGCGGCCCTGCGCGTCCCGGTCCTGCTGGACGGGGTCATCGCCGGATCGGCCGCCCTGGCCGCCGCCGCGATCTCCCCGGAGGCCCTCAGCGCCTGCTTCGCCGGACACCGCTCCAGCGAGCCCGGGCACAGCCTGGCCCTGGAGCACCTGGGGCTGCGCCCCCTGGTCGACCTGGAGATGCGCCTGGGCGAGGGCTCCGGAGCGCTGCTGGCCCTGCCGTTGCTCCAGAGCGCGGCGCGTGTCCTGCGCGACGTCGCCACCTTCGACGACGCGGGCGTCTCCACCGCCCCCTGACCGGGAGCGGCCCACGGTCCCCCGCCCGCACCGACCCCCGGTGCGGGCGGGCTCACACCCCCGGCGCGGCACCCGTTTACACACGCGTAATACCTCTTTGACAAGGTACTTTTGGAGCAATCGCCGAACTATCGCCGGCGGCTGGCGGTCCTCCTCCGCCAGCACCCCGCCGTCGTCGCCGGGGACCGGCACGGACGACCGAAGGGGCGCGACACATGACCTATCTCCTTGGTTTGCGCATGCGGGGACGCGACGTCCTCGTCGTCGGAGGGGGCAGGGTCGCCCAGCGCCGCGTCCCCGTGCTCATCGAGGCCGGGGCCCGCGTCACCCTCGTCTCCCCCGAGGCCTCGGCGGCCCTGGAGGACCTCGCCTCGGCAGGACACCTCACCTGGCACCGGCGCCCCTACGCCGCGGGCGACGTCGCGGGACCGGACGCCCCCGCCTACTGGCTCGTGCACGCCGCCACCGACGACCCCGGTGCCAACGCCGCCGTCGCCGAGGAGGCCGAGAACGCCCGCGTGTGGTGCGTGCGCGCCGACGACCGGCACGCCTCCTCCGCCTGGACCCCCGCCAGCGGAAGCGCGGCCGGGGTCACCGTGGGCGTCGTCGCCTCCGGGGACCCCCGCCGCTCGGCCGGACTGCGCGACGCCGTCGTCGACGGCCTCGCCGACGGCACCCTCGACGCCCGCCGTGGACGCGAGCGCCTGCGCGGCGTCGCACTCGTGGGAGGCGGCCCAGGCGACCCCGGCCTGATCACGGTCCGGGGACAGCAGCTCCTCTCCCAGGCCGACGTGGTGGTGGTCGACCGGCTCGCCCCCACCTCCCTCCTGGACCGCCTGCCCGCCGACGTCGAGATCGTCGACGCCGCCAAGATTCCCTACGGCCGGTCCATGACCCAGGAGGAGATCAACGCGACCCTGGTCGATCGCGCCGGGCGCGGAAAGTTCGTGGTGCGGCTCAAGGGCGGCGACTCCTTCCTCTTCGGTCGCGGAGGCGAGGAGGCCGCCGCCTGCGCCGCCGCGGGGATTCCCGTCATCGCCGTTCCCGGTGTGACCAGCGCGCTCGCCGCCCCGGCCAGCGCGGGCATCCCCGCCACCCACCGCGGCGTTGCCCAGGACCTGCACATCGTCTCCGCGCACGTGCCCCCGGGGGACGAGCGCTCCACGGTCGACTGGGCCGGGCTCGCCCGCGCGGGCGGTACCGTCGTCGTCCTCATGGGGGTGGAGCGGATCGAGGCGATCGCCGAGGCCCTCGTATCCCACGGCAGATCCGCCGACACCCCCGTGGCGGTGGTACAGGAGGCCACACTGCCGGGGCAGCGGACCGTCACCGGTACGCTGGCCACCATCGCCGCCGCGGCCCGATCGGCCGGAGTGCGGCCCCCCGCGGTGGTGATCATCGGAGAAGTGGTCAAAACAGCGCGGGATCTTGACATACTGCACACGGGAAACCAGTTCGAGACCCGTCGACTGGCGACCGGGCGCGATCTCCAGTGAGACCTCCGCCCGCGGCGTACGTCGCTCCGCGGCGGGAACCGTCAGCACCGATGAGGAGGGCACCCCGATCATGACCCGGCCGTCGGCCGCACCGGGGACCAACGGTCCCGGCGCTCCGGACCGGTTCGGAACCGGACCGGCCGCCACCTCCGAACAGCCCGCCCAGGGCTCCGCATCCGCGCGCGAGACGGACACCGCGGCCGCCGGCGCCCGTCGGGGGCCCACCGTCCCGCTCGCCGCCGGACCGGCCAAGCACCGCGCCCCCCAACCCGACGAGAACCACTTCGAACAGGTCCTGGAAGCACTGCGCAAGCACATCCGGGACCTGGAGTTCGCCGAGGGCCTGCCCAGTGACGAGGAGGGCCGCGCACTCCAGGCGGACGTGCTCGCCCAGCTCTCCGACTACGTCCTGCCCCGGGTCCGCCGCCCCGACATCCCGCTGCTGATCGCGGTCGCCGGATCGACCGGAGCGGGCAAGTCCACCCTGGTCAACAGCCTGGTCGGCGAACAGGTCACCACCACGGGCGTACGCCGCCCCACCACCAACAGCCCCGTCCTGGCCTGCAACCCCGCCGACGTCGACTGGTTCAGCGAGGCCTCCTTCATCCCCTCCCTGCCGCGCGTGCGCCAGCAGGGCCTGGCGATGCCGGGCAAGGACGGCATGCTCGTGCTCGCCGCCACCGAGGCCATGCCCCCGGGCGTGGCCCTGCTCGACACCCCCGACGTCGACTCCGCCGTCGCCGCGCACCACGAGTTCGCGGCCAAGTTCCTCGACGCCGCCGACCTGTGGGTGTTCGTCACCACCAGCAGCCGCTACGCCGACGCGCGCGTGTGGGAGTTCCTCCAGGTCGCCCGCGACCGCGACACCTCCCTGGCCGTCGTGCTCTCCCGGGTGCCGCGCAGGGGCAGGCGGCAGCTCCTGGATCACTTCGGCGCGATGCTGGAGGCCAACGGGCTGGGCGCGGCCGCCCGGTTCGCCATCCCCGAGACCGACCAGATCCGGGGCGAGCGCTTCACCTCCAACGTGGCCGACCACATCCGCGACTACCTGGCGGAGGTGGCGGGCGAGGCCGAGCAGCGCGACCGCGTCTCCCGACGCACCTTCATCGGCGTCATCGACAGCTTCCGGACGCGGGTACCCGAACTGGCCCGCCAGGTGGAGACGCAGATCGAGACCGGGCGCACCCTCACCGCCGCCGTCGACGACTCCTACGCCGCCGCCCGCGACCGCGTCGACACCAGCCTGGCCGACGGCTCCCTGCTGCGCGGGTCGCTGCTGGCCCGCTGGCAGGAGGTGGCGGCCGGGGGCGAGCTCACCAGGAGCCTGCGCCCGCGCGGCAGGCGCACGCGCAGGAGCGGCCGCGCCGAGCAGGCCGAGCGCGGGCAGAGGGTGAGCGCCCTGGAGCGCGCCGTCCGCGACGGCCTGGAGGCCCTGGTGGTCTCCAGCTGCGAACGCGCCTCCGACGAGGTCGAGCGGAGGTGGCGTGAGGTCCCCGGCGGCGGTGACCTCGCCTCCAAGGCCCTCAACCAGCCCGGCACCGGCCTGCTCTCGCAGCAGATCCGCCAGGAGATCGCCGAGTGGCAGCGCGGCGTCGCCGAGATGACCACCGCCAGCGGCGCCACCAAGCGCTCCGTGGCGCGGTTCGTCACCTTCGACCACGACGTCGTCGCCCTGGTCCTGATCATCGACCTGCTCGGTTACGAGCGGTCCCGCTCCGGAGGCGGCGCCCACGCGGCCGACGCCTCCGGCCCTTCCCCGCAGCGCCTGCTCAAGGGGCTGTTCGGGGCCCAGTCACTGCGTAGCATTGGCGCAGCGGCACGGGACGACCTGCGCCAGCGCGTCCAAGGGCTGCTCGACCGCGAGCGCGTGCCCTTCGACAGCGCCCTGGCGTCGGCCGCGATCCCGTCCGAGGACACCGCCGTCCAGCTCTACCAGGCCACGTACAACCTTGAGATTGCGCGATGACGACTCAATGGAACCCCGCGCAGGCGCACGGGGAGCCCGGTGCGCACACCCGCACCGAGGACGAGGACCGCGAGAGCGGGCAGAGCGCGTCCGGCGCCGGTGACGACGGGCGCCCCCGCGGCGACGCGGCGTCCGGGCCCTGGCGCGGATACACCATGCCGGTCCCCGAACACCCCGACCACGCCGTGTCCGAGGCGGGCACCGAGGATCCCGCCTACGACGGCATCGCGGCATACCCCGACCCCTCGGGCGCCGGGGCCCCGCACAGGGTCGCGCAGAGCGACCAGGGGGCTCCGCGTGGTGCGGGCGCGGAGCCGGAGGACCCGTCCCCGTCCCCCGCCGCGCAGTGGCGCTCTGGGCGCCACGCGCGGTCCCTCGCCGACAGGGAGCGCGAGGGGGACCGCCGTTCCGCCGAGGACAACCACGAGGACCCCGACGGGCTCGCCGGATGGGTGGGCAGCCTCGCCGAGGCGGCCGACGACACCCGTATCGCCGGGCGCGCCACCGGTGCCCTCCCGGCCGTCGGCCAGCAGCCGGAGGACGGGGACGACGACCGGGCCCCCCAGACCCGGGACGTCTCCCCGGGCCCGCGTGCGCACGAGGAGCCCGAGGAGCTGGAGGAGCCCGCGCCGGCCGGTACCGACGCCCAGGAGGGGCCCGAAGCGCTGCCCCGCCGCGTCCCCGGACCCTCCGCGGTCTCCGGGGCCTTCCGCGCCGTGGGCGCCGACAACGCCGCTGCCGACGACGACGGCGCGGAGGAGGACGAGGAGTACCGTCCCACAACCCACGACACCTGGCACCCCACCCGCTCCACCACCCGGGCCGAACTGATCGAGCGCCTGGACGCGCTGTCCACCCTCACCGAACTGGGCCGTGACGACCTGCCCCAGGAACTCGTCGCCCGGTCCACCCAGCTGCTCGACCACGCGGGGGCCCGGCTGCGGCTGTCGGGCGACCACACCGTGGTCGCCCTGGCGGGCGGTACCGGCAGCGGCAAGTCCTCACTGTTCAACGCCCTGTGCGGGCTCCAGCTGTCGCAGACCGGCGTCACCCGGCCCACCACCTCCAAGGCGCACGCCTGCGTGTGGGGCCACGAGGGGGCCGACGCCCTCCTGGGCTGGCTGGGCGTCCCGAACCGTTACCGCCACTCGCGCACCAGCGTCCTGGACACGGGCAACTCCGAGCTGACCGGTCTGGTCCTGCTCGACCTGCCCGACCACGACTCGGTCCGCAGTATGCACACCGCCGAGGCCGACCGCCTCATCGGTTCGGTCGACCTGCTGGTGTGGGTGCTCGACCCGCAGAAGTACGCCGACGCCGCGGTGCACCACCGCTACCTGGCCCAGATGGCCGGGCACGGCGCGGTCACCGTCGCCGTCCTCAACCAGGTCGACAAGGTCGAGCCCGACGAGTTGGAGGAACTGCTCACCGACCTGCGCCGCCTGCTGGAGACGGAGTCGGGGGTGCACCCGCGGGTGATCACCACGTCCACGCTCACCGGCCAGGGCATCCGCGACCTGCGCGAGTTCCTCGCCGAGACGGTGCGCGAGCGGCGCGCGCTGGTGGACCGCCTGTCCGCCGACCTGGACCAGGTGATCGAGCCCTTCGGGGAGTTCCACGGCGAGGGCACGGTGCCCGAGGCGGTCCCGGCCCAGGTGCGCGCCCGCGTCCAGGAGGGCCTGGCCAACGCGGCCGGTGTGGCGGCGGTCGCCGACGTCACCGAGACCAACGACGTCCGGCGCGGCAGGCGCCAGGTCGGCTGGCCGGTGGCCCGCCGCTCGCTGCGGCTGGGCAAGGACCCGCTCGCCGCGGTCCAGCTGGACTTCCTGCGCCGTGACAGCGGGGGCGGCGTGGGTGGCCCGGTGGACGCGCACGAGGCCGAGTTGGAGACCGCGTTGGGCGAGGCCGCCGACAGCGTCTCGGAGGGGATGCCTCCGCTCTGGCGCCGCCGGATGCGCGCCGTGGCCCGCGGCGCCGTTCCCGAGCTTCCCGCCGAACTCGGGCAGGCGGTGGCCGGGGCGGTCGGCGATCCGGACCGGAGTCCGTCGTGGTGGAAGGCCGCCCGTGCGGCCCAGTACGCGCTGCTCGCGGTCGCGGGCCTGGGCCTGGCCTGGGCCGTCGTGACCCTGTTGAGCTGGATGGGCGGCGGCATCACCGGCCTGGGGATGTTCGACGACCCGGTGTTCGCCGCCTACTCCGGCGTCCTGGTGGTCGCGGCCCTGCTGGTGGGGTGGCTGACCGGGGTGGGCTGCGGGAACCTCGTCGAGGTGGCCGCGGTCCAGCGCCGCGAGGATGTGGAGAGAACGGCCTCCGCCCGGGTCCGGGAGATCGCCGGACTGCGCGTGGTGGAGCCCCTGGAGGCCGAACTGGCCAGGTACCGGGCGTTCCGGGCGGCCTACGAGGTGGCCAGGACGGCGGACTGACCCCGGGGTCCGGGCGGGCGCGGATCGCCCCGGCCTGGGCCCCACCGCGTTTCCGAGTCCGGGGACGGGCGGCACCGCGCCGCCCGTCCCCGGTGATCTTCACTCAGTTGTAACGGGTTCTAGATCCAGACAGTGCCACTGGACATGTGTGCTCCTTGTAGTGAGTGCCGTGGGAGCCCGGACGGTCGGGGTGTCAGGCGGTCGACACCCCGTGCCACACAGTGGCTACCGTGGTGGGTCCCTACGGCAGGATGCCCTAAAACGTCGCTGAGCCCAACCCCACGAAAACCGGGTCTCTTGGCCCTGGGCCGTTACCCATGGCGATCACACAATCAGCAATTAAGTTATTACCCAACGTAATGTAAAGTGGGGAGTGTCGCGGGACGGACGTGCCGCACCGTCGCCGGACCCCGATGCCCCGTTGTCGTAACCGAATGGCACCGTAAGGGAACGCGCGGCGAAACAACCCCGTCGAAGGGAGAACCGTGGGAGGCGGTGGACCCATCAGAGGCGGGTGTAGGAGGCGGACGGTGGAGAGCGATGTGAGGGAGGGAGGCGCAACGGTGAGCATCTCTGAGAAGCCGATCGCGCCGGCCGGGCGTCCCGAGGACGAACGTCCGCGCTGGCCGATCCTCCAGCAGCCCCGCGGACTGACCGTCTACATGGCGCTGCTCGTGGCCGCGACGCTGTTCCTGTTCGGAGGGACGGTGGCGCTGACCGCCCCCGCGGTCATGGACCTGGTCACCCTGGTCGCGCTGCTGGTGGGTGCCGTGCTCTGCGTTGAGGCGAGCCGTCGCCTCGGCACGCCGGCCGGGATCAACCGGGACTTCCTGGGGGCCTGGTGGTTCCCGGCGGTCCTCCTCCTGCCGCCCCTGTACGCGCTGGTCCTCCCGGTGCCCGTCTTCCTGGTGCTCCAGTACCGCACGCGCCGGGCCCTGCTCCACCGGCGGGTGTTCAACGCCGCCTCCATCGCCCTCTCCGGGTTCCTGGCCTCGGTGACCTGGCACTCCATCTGGGGCGGCGGCCTCGTCGACGGGCTCGGCGGCACCCCCGGCGCGCACGAGCACCTGATCACGGGTCCCGGTGTGCTCGTCGCGGTGCTGTGCTGCGCGGGGTTCACCGTCCTCAACAACCTGCTCGTCGCGGTGGCCGCGCGGACCAGCAACGGCCCCGGGCACACCCTCCGGCCCATGTGGGACCGCGAGGCCCTCACCGTGGACGCCGTCGAGTTATGTGTCGGCGTCACCGTCGCCATCCTCGCCCACCTGTCGCTGTTCCTGCTGATCATCGCGGTTCCCCCGGTGTTGCTGCTCCAGCGCAGCCTGATGTACCAGCAGCTCCAGATGGCCGCGCGGACCGACCCCAAGACCGGTCTGCTCAACGCCCCCACCTGGGAGCAGGAGGCGTCGGTGGAGATCGCCAGGGCCCGTTCCTCGCGGGGCAGGGCGGCGGTGCTGATCATCGACATCGACCACTTCAAGAGGGTCAACGACAACCACGGTCACCTGTTCGGCGACCAGGTGCTGCTCGGCGTGGCCACCACCATCGCCCAGCAGTTGCGCCAGTCCGACCTGCTCGGCAGGTTCGGCGGTGAGGAGTTCGTGGTGTTGCTGCCCGGCTCCGACACGGCCGAGGCCTGGCGGGCCGCCGAACGCCTGCGCTCCCAGGTGGGCCGCATGGAGATCGCGGTGGACGACGTGCCGGTGTCCATCACCATCTCGATCGGCGCGGCCGTCACCGGCGACCACGGCAACGACCTGGTGGAACTGCTCACCGCGGCCGACCTCGCGCTCTACCGGGCCAAGGAGACCGGCCGCAACCGTGTGTGCCTGCCCGTCGGGCGCCCCGGGGACGGCGGCAAGATCCCGGGGCCGCGGGGAGGGCAGATTTCTGGTCACACGGGCCCCACAGACCCCACCGAGCACACCGAACTTCCCTGACCTGCGTCTTTGTGGTCTCGCGGAGTTGTCCACAGCGCGAAGAAGGACGTTGCGCCCGAACCGCCGGGTCACGCACCGTGAAGATATGCACTCTGACCAGCCACACAACTCCCTCGGCCCCTCCGACCCCCGACGCCCCCTCGACTCCGCGCGAGCCCCCGACCGTCCCGCCCCGTCCGACCGTCCCGCCGCGTCCGGGCGCTCCCCGGACGACGGTGCCCCCGTCCCCCCGCCCCGGAGCCCCGGGGGGTCGAGGCCGTCCGGCCCCGCCGCGGCGGGTGCCGCCCTCACCCTCACCAACCCGACCGACATCATCGCGACCCTGCCCTACCTGGTGGGGACGCCGCCCGATCCGGGGATCGTGGTCCTCGCCGTGCGCGACAAGGGTGTGCACTCGGCGTTCTGCGGCGACCTGGACCGCCTGGCCGCCGCCGGCGACCCGCTGGAGCGCGCGACCGTCCCCGTCGACATGGCCGTCGCGGAGGGGTGCACCGCCCTGGTGGTCGTGGCCTACGGGCCGCCCGAACGGGTCACGCCCCACGTCGACAGGATCCTGTCCGCGGCCCGGAGGCGGAACCTGGCCGTCGTCGACGCCCTGCGGGTCACCGGCGGCCGGTACTGGTCCTACACCTGCGCCAGGGCCGACTGCTGTCCGGTCGAGGGGACCATGGTCAACGTGGACAGCTCCACCGTCCCGGCCAGCGCGGTCCTGCACGGGATCGTCCCGGTCCAGCCGCTCTCCGCGGTCACGGCCGAGGCCGAGCGGGTGCGGGAGTTCCTGCGGCCCGTGCACGGCCCCGAACGAGCCGCGATGGACGCCGTCGCCGAGGAGGTGCAGGCGCGCGCCCGGCGGCTCCTGGAACAGGGGATGCGGGGCGCCCTCACCGACCGCGGCCTGAGCGCCGTGCTCTCGGCGGTACGGGCCGAACGGGCGGGCCGGGGCGTCACCGGCCGGGAGGAACTGGCCTGGCTGGGGGTCTACCTCGGTGAGATCCGGGTACGCGACGAGGCGTGGGCGCGCATCACGGCCGAGGCGGCTCCCGCGCACCAGGAGCTGTGGGCCCGGGTCACCCGCCACCTGCCCCGGCACCAGCGCGCTGCGCCCGCCTCGCTGCTGGCGGTCGCGGCCTGGCAGCGCGGGGACGAGCCCCTGGCCGCCGCGGCGCTGGACGTGGCCCTGGCCGCCGATCCCGGCTACTCCATGGCGGTGCTGATGAGCCGGGCCCTGGCCTGGGGGCTGCCCGTGGAGCGCTGGCGGGAGTTCACGCCCCGCTGGCTGCGCGCGAGGAGCCAGCGGCCGCAGGAGTGAGGGGACAGGTGCCTTCGCGGAGCGCGGCCGGGTCCGCCGGGCGGCCGCTGCCCCGTGCCGGCGGGATCCCCCGCGCGGAACCGGTCCCCGCGGGCCCGGGCCATGGGGCGATGGCCTCCCGGCCGCGGCCGCCGCCCAGCACCGGTCTCCCACAGGACCGGGCCATGGCGGGGGCACGGGTCGCGACACCCTAGGCTTGGACTCATGCCGGAGTACATCTACACCATGAACAACGTGCGCAAGGCGCACGGCGACAAGGTCGTCCTGGACAACGTTTCGGGGTCGTTCCTGCCCGGAGCCAAGATCGGCGTCGTGGGCCCCAACGGTGCGGGTAAGTCGACGCTTCTGAAGATCATGGCCGGCATCGAGCAGCCGTCCAACGGCGAGGCGAGGCTCATGCCCGGTTTCACCGTCGGCCTGCTCGCGCAGGAACCCCACCTCGACCCGGACAAGACCGTCCTGGAGAACGTCGAGGACGGCGTCGCCGAGACCAAGGCGATGCTGAACCGCTTCAACGAGATCGCCGAGCAGATGGCGACGGACTACTCCGACGACCTGCTCGAGGAGATGGGCAAGCTCCAGGAGCAGCTCGACCACCGGGGAGCCTGGGACCTGGACAGCCAGCTGGAGCAGGCGATGGACGCGCTGCGCTGCCCGCCCGGCGACGCCTCCGTCACCCAGCTCTCCGGTGGCGAGAAGCGCCGCGTGGCCCTGTGCAAGCTCCTCCTGGAGCAGCCCGACCTGCTGCTGCTCGACGAGCCCACCAACCACCTGGACGCCGAGAGCGTGAACTGGCTGGAGCAGCACCTGGCCAAGTACCCGGGCACCATCATCGCGATCACACACGACAGGTACTTCCTGGACCACGTCGCCACGTGGATCCTGGAGCTGGACCGGGGCCAGTTCTACCCCTACGAGGGCAACTACAGCGTCTACCTGGAGACCAAACAGGCCCGCCTGAAGGTCGAGGGACAGAAGGACGTCAAGAAGGCCAAGCGGCTCAAGGACGAGCTGGAGTGGGTCCGCTCCAACGCCAAGGCCCGCCAGGCCAAGAGCAAGGCCCGCCTCCAGCGCTACGAGGAGATGGCCGCCGAGGCCGACAAGACCCGCAAGCTGGACTTCGAGGAGATCCAGATCCCGCCGGGCCCGCGCCTGGGCAACACCGTGGTCGAGGTCAAGAACCTCACCAAGGGCTTCGACGACCGCGTGCTCATCGAGAACCTGAGCTTCTCGCTGCCGCCCAACGGCATCGTCGGCGTCATCGGCCCCAACGGTGTCGGCAAGACGACGCTGTTCAAGATGATCGTCGGTGAGGAGACCCCCGACCAGGGCAGGATCAACGTCGGCGACACCGTCGAGATCTCCTACGTCGACCAGTACCGGGGCCGCATCGACGACACCAAGAACGTCTGGGAGACCGTCTCCGACGGCGAGACCTTCATCCAGGTCGGCAAGGTCGAGATCCCCAGCCGCGCCTACGTCGCCGCGTTCGGCTTCAAGGGCTCCGACCAGCAGAAGCCGTCCGGTGTGCTCTCCGGCGGTGAGCGCAACCGCGTGAACCTGGCGCTCACCCTCAAACAGGGCGGCAACCTGCTGCTTCTGGACGAGCCCACCAACGACCTGGACGTGGAGACCCTCGGCTCGCTGGAGAACGCGCTGCTGGACTTCCCCGGCTGCGCCGTGATCACCTCCCACGACCGCTGGTTCCTCGACCGCGTCGCCACGCACATCCTCGCGTGGGAGGGCGACGCCAACTGGTACTGGTTCGAGGGCAACTTCGAGTCCTACGAGAAGAACAAGGTCGAGCGCCTGGGCCCCGACGCCGCGCGCCCGCACGCGGTCACCCACCGCAAGCTCACCCGCGACTGACGGACCGGGGCCGAGCGCCCCGTGCGAAGCGGTGCCCCGGGGGGGGGGGGGGGGGGGGGGGGGGGGGGGGGGGGGGGGGGGGGGGGGGGGGGGGG
>NZ_CBDRFA010000097.1:0-29590 GCF_965343085.1 Nocardiopsis synnemataformans
CCCCCCCCCCCCCCTCGCCGGGTCGTCCTTTGTGCTTTCCGGGGGGAGGCCCCCCGAACCCCCGAGGTACCCCCTGTGGTCGAGGCCGTGCTGGTCGGTGGGGTGGGTGGGGCGCTTTCTTGCAACGCGAGGCTTCGCCTCGTGGGTTGTGGTTGGTTCGCTGTAGCCCATGATGCTTTTCGGGGGAGACCCTGGTGGGCCGCTCGGCCTGCGGCCGTCGCGCTTCGCGGCACGGCTGTGGCCGGGGCGGCCTTTCGTCTTTCGGGAGACGGCTCCGCTCGGCCGCCTCGCGGGGCGTCTCCTTTGGCTCGGGCTGCTGCTCGGAGGCTTTTCGCCTCCTTGCGGCAGCCCGCTTTCTTGTGTCCGTCTGCACCCCTGACCTGCCTGTTCGTGGCGGGTCAGGGGTGTTTTGCGTGTCAGCGGACGGGAGCGGTGGCGCTATCTAGGTTGTATTCCTAACTAGGTAGCTCTATGGTCTAGGTAGCGAACACGAACACGGAGGTGTGGAGATGACGTTCCCCCCGACCATGGAGTTCTCGTCCCTCGGACTGGGACTGGCCGCGCTGGTCGTGCTCTACCTGCTGGCCGTCGAACCCTGGTGGGGCAGGAGCGCCTACACCCGGCTGGAGCGCGTGCGCGACACCGACTCCGGAGCGCTGCTGCGGCTGTTCGACACCAGCGCCCTCGTCTGGTGGGGGCTCACCGCGGTCGTCCTGCTGATCGTGGCCGTCTCGCCCGGCCTGCGCTTCGCGGACGTGGGGTTCGCGGTCCCCGAGGAGGGCATGGCCGACACCCTCGGAACGATGACCGGCGTGCTCGTCGCGGTCGTGGCGGGCCTCGTGCTGATGCGGATGAGCGGACTGGACCGCCGCCTCCTCGCCGGACAGCGGGCGGTCTCCGCGATGCTGCCGCGCGACCGGCGTGAGCGCTGGGCGGCGGCCGGGGCCTCGGTCACCGCGGGCGTGTGCGAGGAGATCGTCTTCCGCGGGCTGCTCATCGCCCTCGGCGTCTCCCTGGGGCTGGACGTGGTCGTCGCCGCCGGGCTCAGCCTGGCCGTCTTCGCCGTCGCCCACGTCTACCAGGGCCGTACCGGCGTCGTCCTCGTCACCCTGGTCGGTTTCGGCTTCACCCACCTGTACCTGAGCACGGGCAGCCTGCTGCTGCCGGTGTTCCTGCACGTCCTGATGGACCTGCGCTCCCTCCTGGTGGCCCCGGGGCACCGCGAAGCCGGGACAATCAGTGTCGGCAGTGCCCGATGAAGGGGGAGACACGCATGGACCGCCGCGCGAGCTGGCTCAAGGGGGTGCTCGACCTCCTGGTCCTGGCCAGCCTGACCGGGGGCGAGAGCTACGGTTACGCGATCGCCAGGCGGCTGGACGAGTCCGGGTTCGGCAAGATCCGGGGCGGGACGCTCTACCCCGTGCTCAACCGGTTGGAGGAGGCCGGGCTGGTGGCCGCCGAGTACCGGGCGGCCGAGAAGGGCCCCGGCCGCCGCTACTACGTACTGACCGACGAGGGCCGCGCCGTCCTGAGCGAACAGGGCGCGGCCTGGATGGAGTTCGACGCCTCGGTGCGCTCGGTACTCGCGGAGGGAGGAATCCGATGAGCGACTACCTCACCCGGCTCGCGGACCGGCTGGGCGAACGCGGTGTGGACGCGGACAGGTCCCGCGTCCTGCTGGAGGACCTGGCCGCGCACACGGCCGAGAGCGGGGTCGACCCGGAGGAGGAGTTCGGCCCGGTCGAGGAGTTCGCCGACGCCCTGGCGCCTCCGCCCGACGCGCGGGACGAGGCCGCCGCGCAGCCGGACGTGCTGGTCTGGTCCGCCGACGCCTTCGAGGGCCCCGCCCGCCTCGCGGCGATGGGCGCCCAGGGCTGGGAGGTGGAGCGGGTGGACCGGCTCGGCCGCTTCGTCAGCCGCCGCGCCCCCGAGCGGCCGCAGACGTGGGAGTACCGCCAGGAACTCAGCCCCGGTCCGGGCGACCGCGAGCGCCTCGCGGAGCGTCTGGCCCCCGAGGGGTGGGAGCCGTGCGGTCACTGGTCGGTTCTGGCCTACTTCAAGCGCCCGGGGTCGGCCACCGCCGGGCCCGCGGCCGAACTGGCCGCCCCGCCCGCGCCCGGCCGCCGCCGCTACTTCCTGGGCTGGAGGGGCGGGCTGGCCATCGGCGCCTGCCTGCTGGTCGTGGTGGTCGCGGGGAGCTGGTCGATCCTGCGGCTGACGGAGGGCGCCGCCGACTGGGCCGGGTTCGCGGTCGGTGCGGTCCTCGGCGCGCTCCTGGCCGTCGGGCTCCTCCGGGGCGCCGCGCGGCTGGTGGCGGCCCGACGCGGCCGCGGCTGACCTCCGCGGGGACGCTCCCGGAGGGTGGGATACCGCACTTCCGGTGACTTTCCGGGTACGGTCGGATCCGAGGCGGTGAACCGGTGCCGCGACGAAAGCGTTATCCTCTTTGCCCCCCGACCCCGTATCCGCGGGTGAGCGAGAGCCTTCGACCGAAAGCCTTCCGATGCCGAAGAAGACAGCCGCCTCCCTCAACGCCGACCGCTCCTCCCTGGTCCACAAGGTGCGCTACGCACTGCGCAACCCCGGCAAGGTGGTGCCGTACGTGCGCCGCTCCGCCCGTGACCTGAAGCTGCGCCTGACCCACCGCGACCACGTGGACTACTACCGGGCGGTGATGGCCTCCGACGCCGCCCGCGACCCCAGGTCGGCTGTGGGCAGCCAGAGCCAGGAGCGCTGGCTGGCGCTGGGGCAGATGCAGTTCGACTACCTGGTCGAACACGGCCTCAGACCGGAGCACCGGATGCTCGACATCGGCTGCGGGAACCTGCGCGCCGGGTGGCGGCTGATCGACTACCTCGACCCGGGCGGCTACTACGGGATCGACATCTCCCCGGACATCCTCATCGCCGCGAAGGGCGTGCTGGCCGAACGCGGGTTGCAGGAGAAGCTGCCGCACCTGACCATCACGCGGGACCTGACCTTCTCCTTCCTGCCGGAGGGGTACTTCGACGTCGTCCACGCGCACAGCGTGTTCTCGCACTCGCCCATCGAGGTGATCGACGAGTGCCTGGCCAACGTCGAGCGGGTCCTGGCGCCGGGCGGGTTCTTCGACTTCACCTACGACCGGACCGAGGGAGCCGAGCACCAGGTGCTGCGGGAGGACTTCTACTACCGGACCGAAACGCTGATCACCCTCGCGGAGAAGCACGGACTGTCGGCCCGGTTCATGGAGGACTGGGAGGAGCGGCCGCACGGCCAGTCCAAGATCCGTGTCACCGCGCGCGGCTGACCCTGTCGGGCCTTTCCGTCCGCCCCCGGGTGTTCCGGGGCGGCCCGGGCGCCCCCAGTGCCTCCCACGGGCGCCGCGGGCGCGGGGTCGGGGCGGCCCCGCGCCGGGGCGGTGTCAGAAGCCGGAGGTCGGGCGCGGCGTGTAGTGGCGCTCCAGCTCCTCCACCTCGTCCTCGGTCAGCTCCAGCGACAGCGACGCGATCGCGTCGTCCAGGTGGTGTGGCTTGGTGGCGCCGATGATCGGCGAGGTCACCGCGGGGTTCCGGGACACCCAGGCCAGCGCGACCTGAGCTCGGGGGACCCCGCGCCTCTCGGCGATCCCGCCGACGGCGTCCGCGATCGACCGGTCCGCCTCCGCGTACAGCCGCGCGCCGAACGCGTCACCGCGGCTGCGCTCCGTCTCGGCGTCCCACGCGCGGGTGAGCCGACCACGCGCTAGGGGGCTCCACGGGATGACCCCGATGCCCTCGTCCGCGCACAGGGGCAGCATCTCCCGCTCCTCCTCGCGGTAGAGCAGGTTGTAGTGGTTCTGCATGGTGGCGAACCTGGTCCAGCCGTTGACGTCGGCGACCCGCAGCGCCTTGGCGAACTGCCAGGCGTACATCGAGGAGGCGCCCACGTAGCGGGCCTTGCCCGCCCTGACCACGTCGTGCAGGGCCTCGACGGTCTCCTCGACCGGCGTGGTGGGGTCCCAGCGGTGGATCTGGTAGAGGTCCACGTAGTCGGTGCCCAGGCGCCGCAGACTGTGGTCGATCTCGGTCATGACGGCCTTGCGCGAGAGCCCGCCGCCGTTGGGGCCCGGGCGGGTGCGGCCGAACACCTTGGTGGCCAGCACGATCTCGTCGCGGTCGGCGTACTCGGCCAGGGCGCGGCCGACGATCTCCTCGCTGCTGCCGTCCGAGTAGGTGTTGGCGGTGTCGAAGAAGTTGACGCCCGCCTCGACCGCCTGGCGGATGAAGGGTCTGCTGGCCTCCTCGTCCAGGGTCCAGTCGTGGGTGCCCCTGGCGGGGTCTCCGTAGCTCATGCACCCGAGGGTGACGCGGGAGACGTCCAGTCCGGTCCGGCCCAGCTTGACGTAGTCCATGGGCTCGCCTTCCGTCGAGGGAGTGGGACGGCACGACTCTAGGGTGCCGGGGTGCCGGCTCCCCGCACGGCCTCCAGGAATCTACGTCGTAAAGCTCCGTGAAGACGCCGGGACGATACGCGGACGGGTGCGGTGCCGGTCGCACCGCACCCGTCCCGCGCGGCTGTCACGCCTCGGTGGCTCCCACGAGCCAGGCGACCTTGTGGGCCGTGACGCCGAGGCTCCCACTGCTGCCGAGGTAGACCCCGAACGAGGCGATGAACGCGTAGTCGTGCTCTCGGCGCTCACAGATCACGTCCTCGACCGCACACGCGGATGACGGGTTGCGCACGCGCAGGCACGGCGACGACTGTTCGTCGACCACGTCCGCCCGTACGTCGTAGCGGGACAGTTCCGCGGCGAGTTTGCCGAGGTGCTCGTGCTCCTCGGAGGGCACACGGGTCGGCTGCTCGTCCCTCGTCTGTCTCGACTTGGCCATGGCGCAGATCCTTTCGTGTCGAGCGTGGTGGCTCTCCTCGATGCCCTGTCGCCATTGTCACCCAGGGTTATATTACTAGTCCGTAACGCGGTTACGACACGCCGTTACTCCACCCAGGCGCCCTCGTACATCACCTTGCGAACGCCGAGGTCGTCGTCGAGCACGACGAGGTCGGCACGCCCTCCGACCTCGATCCGGCCCACCCCGTCCAGTCCCAGCGCCGCGGCCGGAACCGACGACGCCGACCGCACGGCCTCGGGCACGCCGACGTCCAGGCCCCGCACGGCGTTGCGCACCGCCTGGGGCAGGACGATCGTGCTGGAGGCGATCGTCCCACTCTCCGCCAGACGCGCCTCGCCGCCGCTCACCCGCACCCGCAGGTCGCCCAGCGTGTACTCGCCGTCGCCCAGGCCCGTCGCCGACATCGCGTCCGTCACCAGGGACACCCTGTCCGGGCCCGCGGCGTCGAACACCAGCCCGGCCGCGCCCGGGTGGACGTGCACGTTGTCCAGGATCAGCTCGACCGTCACGCGCTCGTCGCCCAGCGCGGCGGCGATCGGTCCCGGGTCGCGGTGGCCCAGCGGGCGCATCGCGTTGTAGAGGTGGGTGGCCACCGACGCCCCCGCGTCGAAGGCCGCCAGCGTCTGCTCGTAGGTGGCCTCGGTGTGCCCCACCGCCGCCACCACGCCGGAGGAGGCCGCCGCGCCGATCAGGTCCAGCGCCCCGGGCAGCTCCGGGGCCACCGTGACCATGCGCACGTGCCCCCGCCCGGCCTTGAGCCAGCGGTCGAACTCGGCGGTGTCCGGGTCGCGGAGCAGTTCGGGGTCGTGCGCCCCGCATCTGGACCGGGAGATGAAGGGACCCTCCAGGTAGATGCCCGCCAGCTCGCCCGCGTCGCACAGCTCGGCCAGCGCCGCCACCTGGCGGACGGTGTCCTGCGGGGTGGCCGCCACGAGGCCGCCCACCAGGGAGGTCACGCCCCGGGAGCGGTTGAACGCGATCGTCGTGCGGACGCCCTCGGGGTCGGCCTCGGTGAACGCGTGCCCGGCGCCGCCGTGGACGTGGGTGTCGACCAGCCCGGGGGCGACCCAGGCGCCGCCGAGGTCGCGGCCGCCGGGAACGGGGTCGTCCGATCCGAACGCGGCCACGCGGCCGTTCTCGATCCTCAGCCATCCCTCGTGGACCCCGTCGGGGGTCACGACGCGCGCGTTGGTGAGTGTGACGGGGGTGTGGGCCATGTGAGGGGTCCCTCGTGTCGTCTCGTCGGTGTGTGTCGCACATTACACAGGCCTTCGGGGCCGTCACCGCGGGCTTGCGTATCGCCTGCGGAGCTGGGCGATCCCGTTCCCTGGGACGGTTGTCCGAGGGCTGGACCGCCCACCGTGGTGGGCGCGCACGCATTGACGATAACGGCAGGGGCGCTTCATGATGGAGACATGTCCGCCGGTGAGCTGCTTGTCCAGCGCCTGCATGTCGATCTGAGACAGCAGGCGAGCGCGCTCTGTCGTAGCTAGCGCCCTGCGGGGCCCCGCCCCGCGCCTCCGTGCCCTGTCGCACGTGCCCTGTCGCAGACACCGGACGCTCATCTCTCCCCTGGGTTCTGTCGGGACCGCACCGCGGTCTCGGAAGCAGACCTGCCAGGCCCGACACAGGCGGTTTCCGGACAGCGTCGTCCGCTCCCCCGTGTCGGATGCGAGGAACCGCGAGAGTCCAAGGACGTTCGTCATCCCCTCCTTCCGGTGTCAACCGCCCCCGCCGTCTTCTCCGGCTGGTGTCTCCTCCGATCCCGGCTCGCTCTGTCCGAACCCAGGAGTTCTCGCATGACCCGCTTCACCGTGCTCGTCGCCGCCCCCCAGATCCGTTCCTCCGTCCGCGACGCCGCCCTGCGCGCGGCCTCCGAGGTCGCCGCCCGCGCGGGTGTCGGCTCCCGTCCCGACGTCATCGACATCGCCGAATTGGGCGCCGAGCTGCTCTCGGAGTCCTCCGCCGCCGTCGAGGCCGCGCTGGCGAAGGTGCGTGAGAGCGATGTCCTGCTCGTCGCCTCCCCGCAGGCGCACGGCACCTACACCGGTCTGCTCAAGGTCTTCCTCGACCGCCTGCCCGAGCTGGGGCTGGGCCACACGGTCGCGATTCCGCTGGCGGTCGTGGAGGACCTGCGCAACAGCCGGGGCATCGAGGAGGACCTGCGCATCCTGCTGGCCGACCTGGGCGCCTGGGTGGCCGAGCCCGGCCTGATCCTGGCCGAGGGGGAGACCGGCCAGCCCGACAGCGTGGTGCGGGCGTGGGCCGACGTCGCCGCCCCGGGCCTGCGCGAGGCCGTGTCGGTGGCTGTCTGACAGGGTTTCCCGTAGTAGCGGTCCCGTAGTAGCGGGGGAGGCGCGGACGAGTTCCGCCTTCCCCCGTCCTCGAAGGGGCGTATGCCGCCCCCACGCACGCCCACCGTCTCCACGCGCCCTCCGCGCGCGGTCTTCTACGCGTGGGCGCGCTTGCGGCTGGTGTCCGCCTCGGCGGCGGCCACGTTGCCGCGGACCAGGACGACCACGACGAGGGTCAGCGCGAACCCGCCCACGCGCAGGGCCAGCATGACGGGGTCGTCGGGCAGCCGCTCGCCGAACAGGATCGTGCCCGTCACGACCATGAACACGTTGCCCACGACGTTGGACACCGGAGCGGTGATGGAGGCGCGTGAGCGCTGGAGCGAGGTCTGGAAGAGGACGATGCCCACCGCCCAGCCCACCGCGTACAGGTAGGGGTAGGGCGACAGCAGCGCGGGGACGATCGCGTCCCACAGGCCGTGGTCGGCCAGCAGACCGCCCAGCCCCTTGCCCTGGAGGCCCGCGCTGCCCTGGGCGAAGCCCGCGGCCGCGCCCAGGGCGGCGGCGGACACGTGGCGGCCGCGGCCGCCGGCCAGGCCCACGACGGCCAGGCACACCGCCACGGTGAGCAGGCTGACGGTGATGAGCAGCGGGGCGTCGGCGGTGGTCCCGGTCTCGGTGCCCTCGGCGGTGGACAGGCTGAGCAGGCCGAGCGCGACCGGCATGATGCCGAGCGCCACGTACTCGCCCCGCGTGACGCGCTCGCCCAGGACGAGGGTGATGACGAGGATGCCGCACGCGACCCCGGCGGCGAAGGCGGGCTGGGCCACGGACACGGGCGCGAGACCGAGCGAGACGATCAGGCCCACGCTGCCCAGGGCGGCGAAGACGCAGCCGAGCACCCAGCGGGGGTTGGTGAGCAGGACCCGGGCCAGGTGGAGGGGACGGTTGACCGAGATCGACTCCGCGCCGTGCAGCGCGCGCTGTTCCACGGTCAGGCCGACGGTGTAGACCACCGCGGACAGCAGGGCTACCAGGAGTCCGGTCACGGGGGGTCCTGCTTTCCGTCGGGGCGCGGAGTCGAGAGGCGAGCAGCGGCCGCTAACGTCGGTGTAGGCGGTTCCGCTCAGCCGCAGAGAGTTGACGAATTCTATATAACCAGTTCTAGTCTTGTCTGACGAACCCCCTGTGGGGGGTAGAACCCGTTCTGGGAACGCAGGGGGCGCGGTGCGCGGATCCGAGAAACGCTCCGTGTGGTGGCCGCGCGTGGCCGACCGCTTCGGGAGGCCTCAGCTCCGTCGGTTCGGTCTGCGCCGGTCCCAGGCCCGTGAGCCGGGGCGGCCCCGCCCGCCGCTGTCCCGCTCGGGGTGGTTCCTGGGCCGGTGGCCCCGACGGCTCGGCCTCCCGTGGCTCCGGCCCCGCTGGGACAGCCACTCCCGCTTCGAACCCGGGCCCCTCGGGCTGCTCGGCGTCATGCTCTCGGCGATGGCGGTCACCCTGCTGCTGATCCAGACCGGCTCCGGGGGAGGGGCCGCGGAGGACGGGCGCACCGAGGAACCCGTCACCGTGCCGGGCCCACCCGACGGCGAACTGCGCGTCATGGTCGTCGGCGACTCGCTCTCCCAGGGCAGCAGCGGCGACTACACCTGGCGCTACCACCTGTGGTCCCACCTGCGTGAGGCCGAGGTGGAGGTCGACTTCGTCGGCCCCTACGACGGCGTGTACGGGTTGGCGGACCGGGAGTTCGGCAACCAGGACTACGCCGCCCCCGACTTCGACACCGACCACGCCGCCCGCTGGGGCGCCACCGCGCAGGACCTGTCCGCCGGGGCCGCTCGGGTGGCCGCCGAGTACCAGCCGCACTACCTGCTCCTCCTGGCCGGAACCGAGGACATCCTGGCGGGCGATGACGCGGACAGCGCGCTGGAGGGGGTCGGCGAGACGGTGTCCACGGTGCGCGTCGTGCGGGGGCAGATCCGGTTCGTCCTCGGGGAGCTGCCGCCGGTGGAGGACCCCCGGGCCAACGCCGAGATCGACCGGTTCAACATGGGCCTGGTGGACCTCGCCGCGCAGCTCACCTCCAGCGACTCCCCCGTGGTGGTCGCCCGGGTCGCCGACGGGTACGCCTCCGTCAGCGACAACTGGGACGAGGCGCACCCCAACGCGCGCGGCGAGCTGAAGATCGCGGCGGCCTTCGCCGACGCGCTCGCCGAACCGCTGGGAGTCGGCCGGACCTACCGGCGGCCGCTGCCGGATCTGGCGGTGGGGCCCGCGACCGCGCCCGAGCCCGTAGCGGAGGAGTCCGACGACGGCCTCGTGCTCAGCTGGGACACCGTGCCCGGCGCGACCGGCTACCGGGTGGTGCAGCGGCGCATGGGACCGGACCCGGACGAGGCCTCCGTGCTTCCCGTGGACGTGCGCGTCGACGGGGACAGCCGTTCCGTGCTGGTGGAGGCGCTCTTCAGCGGAGCCCGCTACGAGTTCGTGGTGCGCTCGTTCAAGGGCCGGGACGAGGGGGCGGAGTCCGAGCCCTTCCAGTGGGTGTGGAACGACGACCCGCCTCCGGGGCCGTCCTGGCTGCGGGTCGTCGACGGCGGGGCGACCGTGGAGTGGGAGGACGTCGAGGAGGCCTCCCACTACGAGGTGTGGGTGCGCGCGCTGGACTGCGGCGTGGCCGACGACCGGCGCCTGCCCGTGCCCCTGGAGGGTGACCGCGTCTCGGAGGCCCCCGTCGAATCGCCCGCCCCCAGCAGCGGACCGTCCGACCCCGAGCCCGACGCGGGCCCCCGGCCGCAGCCCACACCCACCCCCACACCCACCCCCACACCCGCTCCCACGCCGCCCGAGCCGGAACCCGGGCCCGTCACGCCCGCCCCGGACTGCGAGCGCCGCGACGGGCTCGGTCCCGGGGACGGACAGGGATGGCGCACGCTGGGCCCGGCGGGGGAGGAGCCGCGCTGGTCGGCGACGGTGTCCGGTCCCTACGAACTCGTGGTCCGCTCCTACCGCGACTACGTGGAGGGCGGCTACTCCGACAGCGTTCTGCTCGCGCGGGGCTGACGGCGGGTCGGGGGCTGCTTTCCTGGGGCGGAGGTCTGATGGTGTCGGTCGGAGGGCTGGTGTTCCGGCGAGTGCGGGGAGGAAGGGGCGCCCGGGGAGAGAGGGGCGCCCGGGGAGGAAGGGGCGCCTGGTCGCTGCCCCGCCTGCTGCCGTGGGCCGTGGGGCTGCTCGCCGGTGTGCTGGCGCTCGGCCCCGCGCTGGGGCCCGGGTACGTGCTGCGCTACGACATGGTGTTCGTGCCCGACCTGTCGCTGGGCACGGTGCTGCGGGGCGCGGACGGGTTTCCCAGGGCGATTCCCAGTGACGCCGTGGTGGCGGCGCTGTCCGCGGTCCTGCCCGGGGACGTGGTGCAGTCGCTGGCGCTGCTGGCGGTGTTCGCCGTGGGCGGGGCCGGTGCCGCGCGCCTGGTGCTGTGTGTGCTGCCCCGTGGGGGCGCCGGGGCTCTGGTGGCGTCGGCCGCCGCCGGAACGGCCTACGTGTGGAACCCGTTCGTGGCCGAGCGGCTGCTGTTGGGCCAGTGGGCGATGCTGCTGGGTTACGCGGGGCTGCCGTGGGTGGTGGGGGCCGCCGTCCGTCTGGCGGAGGTGCGGCCGGGCGCGGGGCTCGCCGGGCTGGTGCGCGCGCTGGTGCCCGCCGCGGTCGGCGGGTTCTCGTCGGTGGTGCTGACCGCCCTCACCGCCGGTCCCGTCGCCCTCACCGCCCGCCCGCGCGCGCCGCTCTGGCGGGCACCGGGCTGGTGGGCGCGGGCGGGGCTGTTCGCGCTGGCACTGGTGGTGGTCTCCCTGTCCTGGCTGCTTCCGTCCCTGACCAGTGGGGCGGGCACGGACCCGGCCGGTGTGGCGGCGTTCGCGGCCCGCTCCGACACCCCGTTCGGGGTGGTCGGCTCCCTGCTGCTCCTGGGCGGGGTGTGGAACTCCGGTGCGGTTCCGGCGGGTTACGGCGAGCCGGTGACGGCCGCGGTCCGCCTGCTGCTGTGCCTGCTGGCGCTGGCGGGCTGGGTGTGGCTGTTGCGCCGGGAGCGACCGGGGTTCGGCCCCGGCCTGTCGGCGGCCGCTGCCCTGGGCCTTCTGACCGCCCTGCTGGGCGCCACCGGGCCGGGGCGTGCGCTGCTGGTCTGGCTGGTCTCCGCCTGGCCGGGGTTCGGGCCACTGCGCGACGGCCATCTCTACGTGGCCCCGTTGTCCCTGGTCCAGGCGCTCGGCCTCGGCGCGTGCGTGTGGTGGCTGGCCGGACGGGAGGGCGCTGCGCTGCGGACGGGGCTCGCGGTGTTCGCGGCGCTATTGCCGGTGGTGGTGCTGCCGGGGCTGCTGTGGGGCGCGAGCGGTCGGCTGGCCCCGGTGCACTACCCCGGGGAGTGGCTGGCGGCGCAGGAGGCGGTGGCCGCCGACGACCGGCCTGGGGCGGTGCTGGTGCTGCCCTGGAGCGCCTACCGCGGCCCCGACTGGGCGGGACGGGCCACGGTCGTCCTCGACCCGGCGACCAGGCTCTTCGACCGGCGAACCCTGTGGAACGACGACCTGGTCGTGGGCACCCCGGACGGGGGAGAGGTGGTCGTGACCGGCGAGGACGCGCGGGCGCGGCGGACCGCCGGGGTGCTCGGACCGGATCCGGAGACGGGCCTGCCCGAACGGCTGGACGCCGCTGCGCTGGGCGGACTGGGGGTGCGGTACGTGGCGTTGTCCGCGCCGGTCGATAACCAGTTCTGGTCAGGTGCGGAGGGCCTGTCCGTGGTGGTGGAGGGGCCCGACATGGTTCTTCTCCGGGTGCAGGACCAGCATGTGAAGGCTGACAAAGCTGGCATTCCGGGGTTGGAAGTTACCGGCGGGTTAGTTACAGTTGGGGCAATCATCTGGTCTATGGCTAGATCAGGTTCTAGTCTCGTTTTCCAGCGCTCCGGACCCAGCGCGGGATCGGGCGCGCGGAAGGAGATCCCCAAGTGATCAAGGTAATCGCCGCCTGCGTCATCGGCGCGGCCCTGGCGGGAGGCGCCACCTTCGTGGCCACCAACCTCGCCACGGACTCGACCGCCACCGCGGAACCGGTGAACGAAACCCTCTACAACTACGGCGACCGCTAGGACGGCCGTACGGCGGAGGTCCGCGGGCGCTCCGCCCCCAGCGGGGCGCCCCACTCCCCGACCCCCGCGGCCCCGGGTACCGTCCCCCGGCCGCCCACCACCACTGACGTCCGGCCCACGGGCCCGTTCGGCGTGCGCTCCACCCTTCCCCCAGGTGGTCGCCGTGCGTGTCCGACCGCACGCGCGAGGTAGCGGCACGCGGTCCGGCCGGACACCGCGCGGAAGGAGAGCGTGTGGTCTTCCAGAAGGTCCACCGGATCCGCCAGGAGGCGGAACCGGGCCTGCCCGCGGTCACCGAGGCCCCGGCCGCCGTCGTTCCCGCCCAGGTCCCCCTGACCGGCACGGGCGCCACCGCCATCCCAGGTGTCCCAGCCGAAGCGAGCACCCCAGGCAGTACCGGTGCCCCCGCCAACACGTCCGTCCCCGCCAACGCAGGCGTCCCGGCCAGCACGGGCGCGCCCACCGTCCCGGACGCCCCCACCGACCTCGGTCCGCGCCTGGACGGCGTCCGCCTGGTCATGGTCAACTGGCGCGACCCCTGGCAGTCCACCGCGGGGGGAGCCGAGGAGTACTCCTGGCGGATCAGCCGCCACCTGGCCGAACGCGGCGCCATCGTCACCTTCCTCACCAGCCGTGAGCCCCACCAGGCGCGCGTGGAGACCAGGGACGGGATCGTCATCCGCCGCATGGGCGGCAGGTTCACCGTCTACCCGCGCGTCATGGCGTGGCTGACCCTGTGGCGCCGCGAGTACCAGCTCGCCTTCGACTGCATGAACGGCGTCCCCTTCCTGTGCCGACTCGTCCTGCGCCGCAGCACGCGGGTGGTCAGCGTCGTCCACCACGTCCACGACCTCCAGTTCAACGCCTACTTCCCGGCACCGGTCGCCTGGCTGGGCCGCATGCTGGAGTCGGCCGTGGCCTCGCGCGTCTACCGCCGCTGCACCACCGTCACCGTCTCGGAGTCCTCCCGCCGGGCCATGCGCGAGAAGCTGGGCTGGCGCGCGCCGATCGAGATCATCCACAACGGCGGGCTCCCCGGGCCACAGAAGCCCCTCGACGACGCTCCAACCCCCGCCGACATGGGCTGCCCGGCCGTGGTCAGCCTGGGACGCCTGGTCGTCCAGAAGCGGGTCTCGCGGGTGGTCGACCTCGCCCGCGCGCTGCGCGAGGAGCACCCCGACCTGAAGGTGCACATCATCGGTCGCGGCCCCGAGGGCGAACCCCTGGCCGAGCAGGTCGCGCGCGACGGCACGGGCGACCGCGTGCGCCTGCACGGCTTCCTGCCCGAGGAGGACAAGAACAGCGTCCTGGCCTCGTGCCGCCTCCACGTCACCGCCTCCGAGTTCGAGGGCTGGGGGCTGACCGTCATCGAGGCGGCCCGCCTCGGCGTGCCCACCGTGGCCTACGATGTGGACGGACTCCGCGACTCGGTCCGCGACGGCGAGACCGGGTGGCTCGTGCGCGAGGGCGAGGAACTCGCCGACGCGGTCGCGCGCGCCCTGGAGGAGCTGTCCGACCCCCGCCGGGCCGAAGCCGTCCGCCGCGCCTGCCGCGCGTGGGCGTCCCGGTTCACGTGGGAGGCCAGCGGCGCGCGGATGACCCGGCTCGTCGCCGGGGAGCTGGGCCTGCCCGGCGCCGCGGAGCCGGACGGTTCCGACACCCCCGCCCCCGACACCTCCACCACCCCCGTCACCACCTCCGCACCGAGCACCCCCGTCCCCGATCCCCTCACCGACCCGGGCACTCCCGCCGTCCGGAACACGGCAGCAGGCAGGAAAGCGAAGACGTGACTCCGACGGAATCCACCGCCAGGCGCGAACCGGAGGATTCCCGCACACCACCTTCCACCGACCCCGGCGGTGTCGACCCCCGCCTCCTGGCCCGGCTGAAGGTCCTCACGGTGTGCCTGCTCCTGGGAGCGCTGGCCGCCAGCATCGACCCCGGCAGGATCGTCAGCGACACCAAGCTCGACCTGACGGCCGACCCCCTGGGGTTCATGGAGCGCGCCCTGCACCTGTGGGACGCCTCCTACTTCGGCCAGATCCAGAACCAGGCCTACGGGTACTTCTTCCCCAACGGCCCCTTCCACCTGCTGTTCGACCTGCTCGGCATGCCCGACTGGCTCATCCAGCGCCTGTGGATGGCCGCCTTGCTCATCGCCGCGTTCACCGGCGTGTACAAGGTCGCCGGGGCGCTGGGCGTCGGCACCGTCAACACCCGCATCCTGGCCGGGGTCGCCTACGCGCTGGCCCCCCGCGTGCTGACGCTGCTGTCGTACAACTCCGCCGAGTTGCAGCCCATGCTGCTCATGCCGTGGATCCTGCTGCCGCTCGTGCTCGGGGCCCGGCACGGCCGCTCGCCCGCCCGCATGGCCCTGCTGTCGGGTCTGGCCTTCCTGCTGTGCGGCGGCACCAACGCCGCCTCCGAGCTGGCCGTCCTGGTCGTGCCGGGGCTCTACCTGCTCACCCGGTCGAACGGCCCGCGCAAGTGGCGCCTGATCGCCTGGTGGACGGTCGCGCTGGTCCTGGCCTCGTTCTGGTACGTCGCGCCGCTGCTCCTCATGGCGCGGTACGTGTTCTCGTTCATGCCCTACACCGAGGACGCCGCCGTCACCACCGGCGTCACCTCGCTGCTCAACGCGCTGCGCGGCACCTCCAACTGGATGGGCTTCCTGCCCGACCAGGGCAACACCGCGCTCCCCTCGGGGGCGGAGCTGTCCACCACCCCCTGGCTGATCGCGGTCACCGCGCTGGTGGCGGGCCTGGGCCTGGCCGGGCTGGTCAACCGGCGCACCCCCGAGCGGCTCTTCCTCATCGCCAGCCTCCTCACCGGCACCGCGGTCATCGTCGCGGGCTTCACCGGCGACCTCACCGGCCCCTTCGCGGGGACCATGCGCGACCTGTTCGACGGCGTCCTCTCCCCGTTCCGCAACGTGCACAAGTTCGACGCGCTCGTGCGCCTGCCCCTGGTGATGGGCCTGGCCCACCTGCCGGTGGTGGTGGCCCGGGACCTGGCCGACCGCAGGGGCACGCCCGTGCCCGGACGCGTGCGCCGCACCGTCGCGGGCGCCACCGCCGCCGTCTTCGCGGCCACCCTCGTGCCCGTCGCCACCGTCGGGATCGCGCCGGCGGGCGGCTTCGCGCAGATCCCCGACTACTGGCACGAGGCCACCGACTGGCTGGAGGCGCGCGCCGACGGGCGCGGCATGACCATGGCCCTGCCCGGTTCGGCCCGCGGTGAGTACGAGTGGGGGCGCCCCATGGACGAACCCCTGCAACCGCTGTTCGAGGGGGCCTGGACCAACCACCAGATCATCCCGTGGGGTTCGGCGGGCGTCTCCCGCGTCACCCACGAGATCGACCAGCGCGTCTCCTCGGGCCGCGGCTCCGCCGGGCTCGCCGACACCTTCGCGCGCATGGGTGTCACCCACCTCCTCGTGCGCAACGACCTCCAGCGCACCGGCAACAACGGCGGCTGGCCCGCCCGTGTCCACCAGGCCCTGGCCGACTCGCCGGGCATCGCCCTGGCCGCCGAGTTCGGCCCGGTCATCGGCTCGCTGGACCACCAGTCCGCCTCCCAGTGGTTCGACCAGCCCTACCAGGCGCTGAGCGTCTACGAGGTGGAGGACGCCGCGCCCACCGTCGGCACCGTGCCCGCCGACGAGGCGCTGCGGGTCACAGGCGGTCCCGAATCCGTGCTCCACCTGGCCGAACAGGGGGTGGTCGACGACGACCGCCCGATCCTGCTCGGGGACGACCCCGGAGCCGGGGAGGTCGCCGCCCAGGACACGATCGTCACCGACACCGCCCGCCGCCGCGAGGTGGTCCACTCCGACGTGCGCCGCAACGTGTCGGCCACCCTCACCGAGGACCAGGAGTTCGAACGCGACGTCCCCGCCCCCGACGTCCTCGACCCGGCGTGGGAGGACCACGTCGCCCACGCCGAGGACATCGGGATCGCTTCGGTGAGCGCCTCCTCCGCCGAGAGCGGGGCGGGGGCGCGCGCCGCCGACCGCGACCCGGGGCACGCTCCGCACGCCGCTCTCGACGACGACCTCACCACCTCCTGGCGCTCCAGCGCCTTCACCGGAGCCCTGGGGGAGTGGATCGAGGTCGAGTTCGAGGAGCCCCAGGACCTCACCGGGCTCAGCGTCGCCTTCGAGCACCTGCCCGGCGAGCCGCCGCCCTCCCGGGTCACCCTCGTCACCGACGGCGGAGAGGCGCAGGTGCCCGTCGCCGAGACCGAGGAGCCCCAGGAGCTGACGGCTCCGCCCGGCACGACCACCACGCTGCGCGTGCGCGTGGACGAGCTGGCCTGGGAGCCGGAGTACCGGTTCGGCACCCGGGTGGGCGTCGCCTCGATCTCCGTACCCGGCCTGGAACCGGCCCGCACGCTGCGGGTCCCCGGGCCCGCCGACACCGGAACGCTGCTGTTCACCGGCTCCACCGGTACCGCGCCCGGCTGCATGGAGGGTTCGCACGTGTGGGTGTGCAACCCCGACCTCCAGGTGCAGGGCGAGGACGCGCGCCGCCTGGACCGCACGTTCGAGCTGTCGGCGGAGTCGGCCTCCGCCCCGCACACGGTCTCGGGCGGGGTCGTGCTCACCGACCCCCGGGAGGCGGAGAACGCCGCCAACCGGGCCAGCCCCCACCCGCACGTGAGCGCCTCCTCCACCGCCGTGCAGCACCCCGCCGCGATGGGCCGGGGCGCGTTGGACGACGACGAGAGCACCGTCTGGTACCCGGACCCGGAGGAGAGGAACCCCTGGCTCGACATCGAGCTGGGCGCACCCACCGAGATCGGGTACCTGGAGGTGGAGTTCCCCCGCGCCGACAGCGTGCTGCGGCCGATCCGGGTGACCGTCGAGGGCGGCGGCACGGTGCGCGAGGGGTGGCTGGACGGCAGCGGCCGGGTGGACTTCGCCGAGTTCACCGCGGAGTCGCTGCGGGTGACCTTCGAACGCCCCGAGGGTCAGGCCCTGGAGATCGGCACCGTCACCCTGCCCGGGATGGAGCCGGTGGAGCCGCTGCCCGAGGGCGACGCCTCCACCGCCTGCGGCCTGGGCCCCACCCTGCGCGTCAACGACCAGCGGGTGGAGACCCGGATCAGCCGGGGCACCCTCGCCGACCAGCTCACGGGTCGCCCGCTGCGCTACGAGAGCTGCACCGACCTGGACCTGGTCGGGGGTGAGAACCGGATCGTGGTCGACCCGGGCAACCGCTACGAGGTGCGCTCGGCGCTGGTGGAGTCCGCCGACCCGGTCTCAGGCCGCCCCGAGGTCACCATGGCCGGGGTGGAGGAGGTGCACGCGTGGGGCCCGGGCGAGCGCCGCTTCGACGTGGACGTCGCCGAGGACAGCCTGCTGGTGGTCAACGAGAACTTCAACGAGGGCTGGCAGGCCCGCCTGGAGGGGGCGGACGCGGCCCTGGAGCCGATCCGGCTGGAGGGCTGGAAGCAGGCCTGGGTGCTTCCCGCGGGCAGCGCGGGCACCGTCACCCTGACCTACGCGCCCGACACCGCCTACCACCGGGCCCTGGCCGTGGGCGCCGCGCTGGCCGCGGTGCTGGTGGTCGCCGCCCTGTGGCCCAGACGCCTGCCGCCCGGGGGAGCGGCGGCCGGGGCCGCGGCGCCGCGGGGCGCCCGGGCCCTGCCCGACGCCGGGCCCGGGTGGCTGGGACGGCGGGTCGTGCTGCCGCTGGGCCTGGCCTACGGGGTGTGGGTGGCCGGTGCGGTCGGAGCCGCCCTGGTCGCCGTGGTCCTGGTGTGCGTGTGGTGGCTGGGGCGCCGGGCGCCCCGGAGGCTGCGGCACGCCAAGCCGGGACGGCCGTCCATGGGCGGGCGCCTGCTGCCCCGCCTGGCGGGGCCCTGGCCGGTGGTGGTGTCGTTGGCGCTGGCCGGGCTGGCCATGGGAGCGGGTACCTACCTGGCGCTGTACATGCCCTTCCACGACGTGACCGAGGTGTTCGGGGGAGCACTGCGCGGCTGGGTCTCCCAGCTGCTGTGCCTGCCCGCGCTGGCCCGGCTCGTGCTGGCCCTGGGCCAGCCGGGCGACGGTGAGGACGCCGACCCGCCGTCGGTCCGCGCCCGAGCGGTCGCGGAAAGCGCCGGTGGCGGCGGGACGGACGAGGCCGCTCCGTCTCGCGGTGCGCCCGATGAGGTCGGTGCTGTCGTCGGTACCAGGGCAGGCAGGGCCAACGGGGCCCATGCGGCTCCTGAGGGATACGGGCCTGACAGTGCCGGGGCCAGTGGGTCCAACGGTGTCGCCGGGAGCCCGGCGGCCCCTGCGGACGGCGAGACCGACGGCGCTTCCCGAGGCGCGGGTTCCTCCGAGGGTGACGACGACCGGTGGGAGAACGACCCCGAGGAGGCCCGGACATGAGCGCGCTCAGCGTCGGGGAGGCCGCCCCCAGCCAGGTCGGCCCCGAACGCGGGCCAGGGCGTCCCCTGCCCCGGGGAACCCTCCTGGTGGCCGTGGGCGCCTTCCTGCTCACCCTGGCCGCCCTGCTCCCGCTCTACGTGTACGAGCGGATGGCCCTGCTGCCCGCCGAGGCCGGGTTCGACATCCGCATGCTGGACGAGGACGCCGGTTACCTGGACACCTCCACGTGGTCGTGGGTGGAGTCCGCCGAGGTCAGCCGGGTCACCCGGGTGGACGCCTCCGCGCACGGCGACGACTGGTCGGCGTGGGAGATGTCCGTGGACACCTCCGTGCCCGACCGGATGATCGACCACTGGAGCCGCCGCGTCATCGTCGACCGGGAGACCGGCCGGGCGGTCAACTGCTGTGGTGAGCACGTCGACGGCGACCGGGCGGTCCGTCAGGCGGGGCTGGTGTACTTCTGGCCGCCCGGGGACGAGGAGGGCGAGTACCCCTTCTATGACGCCGAGGTGCGGTCGGCGCCGATGCTGGAGTTCCAGGAGTGGGAGGAGGTGGCGGGGGTGCCGGTGCGCCGGTACAGCCAGTGGATCGAGTCCACCCAGGCACCCGACTCGTCCCGCCCGGTGCCCGCCTCCCTGTTCCGCCCCGGGGCCTCGGGCACGGTCACCGCCACCCGCTGGCTGGAGGTCAGCCGGACGTTCTGGGTGGAGCCGGTCAGCGGGATCGTGGTCAACGCCCACGAGACCCGCTCGGAGACCCTGCGCCCGCAGAACGACAGCGGCGAGGCGCCCCTGCTGTACGCACAGCTGGTCCTGGCCGAGCAGCAGGTCGCGGCCCAGGCAGAACAGGCCCGCGTGCGCTCGGTGCTGCTGCGGGCCCTCTCCTCGTGGGCTCCGTGGACGCTGGCCCCGCTCGGCGGCCTGGTCGTGCTGACCGGCCTCGTCCGGGCCCGGCGGGACGGGGACGGGGGAGCGGAGCGGGGGCCCGACCGCGCGGAGAGGGAGCCCGCCGCACCGACGCCGACCTGAGGTCCGGCGCAGTCGGTCGGTCGGGCGGGCGGAACCGGTGGGCCGTTCGGGCCGTATCCGATGCCCGAGGGGTGGCAAACACCGGTGGATAAGGGTGTTCCGGGAGAGAACGAGCTGTTTCGACCGTAGGATCACACCCATGTGCGGTCGTTATGCCCAGTCCAGGAACGTGCACCAGTTGCAGCTCGCCTTCGGCCTGCCCGAGCAGGCACTTCCCGAGGAGACCGATCCCCGGGCGTGGCCGCCGCTGGAGGAGCTGGACCCGGACTACAACATCTCACCCGGCAGGCCCGTGTACGCCGTGCTCGGCCCGCCCCCGCAGGCGGACGACCGGGGCGAACCGGGGCCCCGCTCCCTGCACACCCTGCGCTGGGGCCTGGTCCCCTCCTGGGCCAAGGACCGCAACATCGGCTACCGGATGATCAACGCCCGCAGCGAGACCATCGCCGACAAGCCCGCCTTCCGCACGGCCTTCCGGCGCCGCCGCTGCCTGCTGCCCGCCGACGCCTACTACGAGTGGCAGCTGATCGGCAGGGACGGGACCGTGCGGGCCAGCACCTCGCCCGTCACCGACCCCCACCACAGGAAGCGCAAGGCCAAGGCGGACAAGAAGCCCTACTCCATCCACTACCCCGACGACCGGCCGCTGGCCATGGCGGGGATCTTCGAACGCTGGCGCGACCCGGAGGCGGCCGAGGACGACCCCGCCGCGTGGGTGTGGAGCTGCGCCGTCGTCACCACCGAGGCCGCCCCCGAGCTCGCCCACATCCACGAGCGCATGCCCGTCGTCGTGCCCTCCGAGGACTGGGCGGCCTGGCTGGACCCGGCGACCGGGGCCGACGAGCTGGCCCACCTGCTCCAGGACACCCCGGCCGACCGCTTCGACGTGGACGAGGTCTCCACCGACGTCAACAGCATCAAGAACAACCGGCCCGACCTGCTCGAACCGCTCTCCGACACCGGGGGAGGCGCGCCGGGGACGCTCTTTTGACCCGGGGAGCGCGGCACGGCCCCTCCCGCTCCGAACTGTTCGTCCTGTGCTGCCCGCGCTGCCGGGGGTGGCGTGCGGGGGACAGTTTTCTATCCCCGGGACGGTGGACAACCCCGGCCTCCGGACGGATACAGTGTCCGGGGCCACACCGGCCGGGTCCGCCCCGGTCCGGCGTGCCCGGGGCGCCCGAGGCGTCCCACATCTTCATACGCAACGCGGGAGCTCGCGCCATGGCGGGCTGAGAGGGCGACTCAACGGCGTCGCCGACCGCAGAACCTGTTCGGGTAATTCCGACGTAGGGAGGCATGCCATGACGGCTCTCGACGGCCGCGACGTCAGTTCCACCGCGGACCACCGGGTGACCACCGGTCCCATCATGGGATCACGCAAGGTCCACCGGGAGGTCGCCACCCCCGAGGGGAACACCCTCCGCGTCCCGCAGCGCCGGGTGGAACTCAGCAACGGCAGCCACTTCGACCTGTACGACACCTCCGGCCCGTACACCGACGACACCGCGCACATCGACGTCCACCGGGGCCTGGCCCCGACCCGCCGGGAGTGGGCCCACGAGCCCGCCCCCTCCGGCGGCGCGACCACCCAGATGGCCCGCGCCAAGGCCGGGACCATCACCCCCGAGATGCGTTTCGTGGCCGCCCGCGAGGGTGTGGACCCCGAGTTCGTCCGCCAGGAGGTGGCCGTGGGCCGGGCGGTCATCCCCGCCAACCGGTGCCACCCCGAGTCCGAGCCGATGATCATCGGCAAGAACTTCCTGGTCAAGATCAACGCCAACATCGGCAACTCCGCCGTCACCTCCTCCGTCCCCGAGGAGGTGGAGAAGATGGTGTGGGCCACCCGCTGGGGCGCCGACACCGTCATGGACCTGTCCACCGGCAAGCGCATCCACGAGACCCGCGAGCGCATCCTGCGCAACTCGCCCGTCCCGATCGGGACCGTGCCCATCTACCAGGCCCTGGAGAAGGTCAACGGCGACCCGGCCGCGCTGAGCTGGGAGGTCTACCGCGACACCGTCGTCGAGCAGTGCGAGCAGGGCGTGGACTACATGACCGTCCACGCGGGCGTGCTGCTGCGCTACGTGCCGCTCACCGCCCGCCGGGTCACGGGCATCGTCTCGCGCGGGGGCTCCATCATGGCGGCCTGGTGCCTGGCCCACCACAGGGAGAGCTTCCTGTACACCCACTACGAGGAGCTGTGCGAGATCCTCCGGGAGTACGACGTCACCTTCTCCCTCGGCGACGGGCTGCGGCCGGGATCGATCGCCGACGCCAACGACGAGGCCCAGTTCGCCGAGCTGCGCACCCTGGGCGAGCTCACCCACATCGCCCGCGCGCACGACGTGCAGGTGATGATCGAGGGGCCCGGGCACGTGCCGATGCACAAGATCGCGGAGAACGTGCGCCTGGAGGAGGAGCTGTGCGGCGAGGCGCCGTTCTACACGCTCGGCCCCCTGGCCACCGACGTCGCACCCGGCTACGACCACATCACCTCCGCGATCGGCGCCGCCCAGATCGGCTGGCTCGGTACGGCGATGCTGTGCTACGTCACCCCCAAGGAGCACCTGGGGCTGCCCGACCGGGACGACGTCAAGACCGGCGTGATCACCTACAAGCTCGCCGCGCACGCCGCCGACCTGGCCAAGGGCCACCCGAAGGCGCAGGAGTGGGACGACGAACTGTCCAAGGCGCGCTTCGAGTTCCGCTGGCAGGACCAGTTCCACCTGGCCCTGGACCCTGAGACCGCGCAGTCCTTCCACGACCAGACCCTGCCCGCCGAGCCGGCCAAGACCGCGCACTTCTGCTCCATGTGCGGGCCGAAGTTCTGCTCCATGAAGATCACCCAGGACGTGCGCAGGTACGCCGAGGAGAACGGACTGGAGACGGTCGCCGCCATCGAGAAGGGCATGGCCGACAAGTCCGCGGAGTTCGCCGAGCAGGGTAAGCGGGTCTACCTGCCCCTGGCGGAGTAGGGGCCGCGGAGCAACAGGGAGGGGCGGGGCGCGGTGGTGTCCCCGCCCCGGTGCGCCCGCCCCGTCGGCGGAGGGCGGCCCTCGGGGCGGCGGGGCCGTTCCGCGGGGTCGCCACCGGCAGGAGCGGGGCGCGGCCATCCCCGTGTCACTCCCGCTCCACCGGGGCGTTGATCCCCGTACGACCTGGGCTTTCGTGCGCGGCGGCGAGTCCCAGCGTTCACCTGACGGCAATTAGTGCACCGCCGGTATCGAAACCGCCGGTTCACGAATCCCCTGTTGCCTCGGAGGCGTCACATTCCTCCCTCCGCCAAGGAGCGACGGTATGCACCGCCACCCCCGTCCCGCCCTCACCGCACTGACCGCTCTCTCCGCCCTCTCCGTCCTCGCGCTGGCCGCCTGCGCGCCCGCCGAGGGGGACACCGCCGACGAGGCCCTCGTCTTCGCCTTCCCGCCCGGGACCGACGACCCCGAACAGCTCGCCCAGGTCGAACCCGTCTCCGACCACATCGCCGAGGCCACCGGACGCGAGGTCGTCACCGAGTCGCCCGCCGACTACATGGGAGTCGTGGAGGCCCTGCGTCAGGGGCACGTCGACGTCGCCCTGCTCAGCCCCTTCGCCACCGCCATCGGCCAGCAGGCCGGAGGCCTGGACGTGGGTCTGGTCTGGGAGGCCACGGACGACCCCGCGTCCGTGCTGCTCACCCGCGCCGACAGCGGGATCGAGACGATCGCCGACGTCGAGGGCCGCCAGGTCGCCTTCGTGGACCCCGGCTCCACCACCGGCCACTTCATGCCCCGTGCCCTGCTCAAGGAGGAGGGGCTGGAGGCGGGGACCGACTACGAGATGACCTTCGCGGGTGGCCACGACTCGGCCGCCCTGGCCCTGGCCCAGGGCGGGGTCGACGTCGCGGCGACCTCGGCCATGCTCGTCGGGACCCTCACCGAGGCGGGCGTCATCGACCCCGAGGAGGTCGTCGTCCTGGCCGAGAGCGGCCCCATCCCGGTCGGCGTCACCATCGTCTTCTCCGAGGACGTGGACGAACGGACCCGCACCGCCGTCGTCGAGCGGCTCCCGGAGCTGGTCGAGGGGGACGAGGCCCTCACCACCCTGCTGGGTGAGGGGGAGGCCATCGCCGACCCGGACGCGGAGGTCTTCGCACCGCTGCTGGACGTCGCCGAGTCCGTCGGCCTCGAACTGGAGGACATCCGATGACCGCCGACGCCACCACCGCGGCCGCGCGGCCCCAGCGCACCGACCGGGACGCGGACCCGCTGACGGTACCGGTCGTCAGCGTCCGCGGCCTCACGGTCGTCTACGACACCGCGCCCGTCCTGGACGGGGTCGACCTCGACGTCGCCCCCGGCGAGGTCGTGGCGCTCCTGGGCCACAGCGGCTCGGGCAAGTCCACCCTCATGAGGGCGCTCACCGGCATGGCGCCCGTGACCTCCGGAGAACTGCGTGTGGCCGGACGCGACGTCACCGCGCTGCGCGGACGGGCGCTGCGCTCCCTGCGCGCCGACGTCGGACACGTCTTCCAGCACTTCCACCTGGTTCCCCGTCTGTCCGCCCTGGCCAACGTCCTCACCGGCGGACTGCACGAGGCCGGTCCCGCGTCCAGGGTCGGGGTGTTCTCCCGCGAGCAGCGCGTCCGCGCCCTCGCGCTCCTGGACCGGGTCGGGCTGGCCGACCAGGCCCGCCAGCAGGCGCGGACCCTCTCCGGCGGCCAGCAGCAGCGGGTGGCCATCGCCCGCGCCCTCATGCAGGACCCCGGACTGATCCTCGCCGACGAGCCGGTGGCCTCCCTGGACCCGCGCCTGGCCGGTTCCGTCCTGGGACTGCTGTCCGAGCTGGCCCGCGAACGCGGTGTGCCCGTGCTGGTCAGCCTGCACGTGGTCGCCCTGGCCCGCCGCTACACCGACCGCGCCGTGGGCCTGCGCGAGGGCCGCGTGGTCGCCGACCTGGCCTCCGCCGACCTGGACGGGGCCGCCGTGCGCGAGATCTACGGCGCCGACACCGAGTTCGGCACCGACACCGACGAGCCCGCGGCACGACGCGGCGCCGCCCCGCTCCCCGGAGGTACCGCGTGACCAGCCGACCCGAACCCGCGCCCGAGGCGGACACCGCGCCCGGGCCCGGGGACCCCGCCGCCGTCGGCGGCCCCACGACTCGGGGCGGGGCCGCCGACCTCCCCGAGGGCCTGCGCCGCCTGTCCTCCCCCTGGCAGCCGCCCGGGCTGAAGGGCACGCTGACCATCGTGGTCGGTGCCGCCGCCGTCGCCTGGTCGGCGGCCGGATCCGGGTTCAGCCCGTCCGCGCTGGCCGAGGGAGCGCCCGCCATGGGCTCCTTCCTGTCGCGGCTGTGGCCGCCGGACTTCGGCAAGGTCGCCACGATCGTCGAACTGCTCGTGGAGACCCTCCAGATGGCGGTCCTGGGTACCCTGCTCGGCGCGCTGCTGTCCCTGCTGCTGAGCTTCGCGGCGGCCGAGAACATCGCGCCGCGCCCCGTCTACCTCGCCGCCAGGTTCGTCCTCAACGTCCTGCGCTCCGTCCCCGAGCTGATCTTCGCGCTGATGTTCGTCTCGGCGGTCGGTCTGGGGCCGTTCGCCGGAATCCTCGCTATCACCCTCGGTTCGGTCGGCACCATCGCCAAGGTCTACGCCGAGGCCATCGAGTCGGTCGACCCCGGGCCGGTGACCGCCCTGAGAGCGGCCGGGGCCTCGTCCGGCCAGGTCATCACCTTCGGGATGCTGCCCCAGGCCGCGCCGATGCTCACGTCGTACACGCTGCTGCTCTTCGAGGGCAACGTCCGCGGCGCCACCATCCTCGGCCTGGTCGGCGCGGGCGGCATCGGCCTGGAGCTGACCACCGCCCTGCGGCTGTACGACTTCGGCCACCTGTGCGCCATCGTCATCGGGATCGTCCTGCTCGTGACCGTGATCGACCGCCTGAGCGCACTCGTACGCGCCCGTCTGACCGCCTGACCCACGCCCCTCCCGCTGACCCACGCCCATCCGGTGGTCCGCGCCCCCGGCGGCCCGGCTTTCGAACCAGGAGCACTATGAGCACCACAAGCCCCGAGAATCCCGTCCTTCCCGCCGACGTCCCCTCCCTTCCCGTCTCCGTCGAGCCCAGCGTCCCGGTCAACTTCCGTGATCTGGGCGGCGTCGCCGTCCGCGGCGGCCGGGTCCGCCCCGGTCTGGTGTTCCGCAGCGACGACCTGGCCACCGCCACCGCGGAGTTCGTCCACTCCGCGTGCCGGGAGCGGGGCATCGGCCACGTCATCGACCTGCGCTCCCTCGGGGAGGCCGCGGCCACCGGCAGGGGTCCGTTCGCCGACCGGGAGGTCACCGGGCACACCGTGAACTACCACCACATCCCGTTGAGCGTGGACCTGGCACCCGGAGGGCGTGATCTCGGGAACCTGCCCACCACCCCGGAGGGGGCCGCCGTCTTCTACGCGGACATGGCGGACCGCTCCGCCGAGTCCCTGGCCACGATCCTCACGCTCCTCGCGTTCACCGACCGGCCCGCGGCCTTCCACTGCGCGGCGGGCAAGGACCGCACCGGGGTCCTCGCGGCTCTGCTGCTGGGGGCACTCGGAGCCGGGGAGGACGCCGTGGCCGAGGACTACTCCCGTACCGACGCCGCCATGCCGGGGATCAACCGGCGCCTGGCGCACCTGATGGGTCCGCTGTTGGCGGAGCTGGGAACGGGCACCGCGGCCCCGGACAACCCCATGATGCGCGCCGACGCCGAGACCATGCGCGCCTTCTGGAGGACCATGGCCCAGCGGCACGGCGAACCGCTGGGCAGGCTGCGCGCCGCCGGGCTGGACGAGGGTGTCGTCCAGCGGTTGCGCGGACGCCTCGTGCAGGACGCCTGACCGACACAGGGGTCCGGTAGGGTCCTGCGGTTCGGTCCGGGAGGGGCGCCGCCCCCTCCCGGACCCGGCGCCGTGCGGCCCCCGCGGCCGCGGCGCGGCGTACCGGTCCGCGCTGCCGGACGAAGGACCCGGGACGATCCCGGGAAGGACACCGAGACACTGAGGAAACCCATGCCCACGCAGCCCGCACGCGGCCCGGGACGCCCCCGCGAGGAGGCCGCCGGACGCGTGCTGCTGGACGCGACGGTCGAACTGCTGCTCGAACACGAGGACCCGGGCAGGGTGACGGTCGCCGCGATCACCGACCGGGCCGGGGTCGCCCGCGCCACCCTCTACCGGCGCTGGGACTCACGGGAGGAGCTGATCGCCGAGGCCCTGGACAGCGTGCGCGAGACGCCGCGCATCGCCGACACCGGGGACCTGCTGGCCGACCTCGAACCCTGGTTCGGGCCCGAGGCGGTGGACGACGACCCGCGGACCCACCGGCTGATCCGCACACGGCTGATCCAGGCGCTGAGCAACCCCGAGCTGCGCCGCGTGTACTGGGAGAGGTACATCCGCCCGCGCCGGGAGCCGCTCATGGCCCGGCTGCGTGCGGAGGCGCGCCGGGGAGGGCTGCCCGCGGACACCGACGTGGAGACGCTCGCCGAGCTCATCGCGGGGGTGGCGTACTACCAGATGTTCGTCCGACCCGACGACGGGCGCTACCTCGACCGGATGCGCCGTGCCGTGCGCCTGCTCCTGGGCGTCCACGGCGAAGAGCGGGCCCCCGCCGAGGGGACGGACTGAGGCGCGTTCGGCGGACACCGCGCGGACGCCCGCCGAACGCGCCCTAAGCGGGCTTGCGCGCGCTCGCCACCAGGTGCACCCCCACGTAGTCGTCGGATTCCGTGGCGCGCAGCTCCATCTCCACCAGGCGTCCCATCGACCTCGGGTCGCGCGCCAGCATCATCTCCACGGTGGAGGCGGACAGCACCGTGCGGGGCTTGACCCACTCCAGCTCCAGACCGGCGTCGGTGAGCGCCTCGGTGAGCTGCTCGGCCGTGAAGCACCGCGTGATGGAGCCGTCCGGCCAGGGCACCAGGAGCACGTCCGCGTTGGGCGCGTGGCTCAGCTCGGGCCAGCGGTCCTGCTCGGCCAGCATCGCCATGCCCAGCACCACCGAGTCCACGCACAGCAGGGCGCGGCCCCCCGGGCGCAGCACCCGGCTGACCCGCGCCAGGGCCTCCTCGGTGGCCAGGTGCCTGGACAGCACCCGGTTGTCGGCGATGACCCCGTCGAAGGAGTCCGGGGCGAAGCTGCGCAGGAAGGCGGAGTCGCCCACCACGTGGCGCAGCCGTCCGCGCCGGGCCGGCCGGGGCACCATCGCGCGCCCGTTCACCAGGGTCAGCGGGCGGCGCATGGCCACGTCCACCGAGGGCAGCAGGGTGACCACGTCGTGTCCGGCGGCCACTGCGCGCGGGGCGCCCTGGTAGTCCGCGCCGGAGAGGTCGAGCAGCAGGGAGGGGGAGTCGGGGAGCCACCGGGCGACCTGCGCCTCGGCGACCGCCCAGTAGAACCGCCAGTAGTCCGACAGGTGGTCGGGAGTGGCGAACTGGGCCGCCGTCGACCGGGGGCGGTCGGAGGCCGGGGTCGGGGACGGTCGCACGTGCACTCCTCTCCCATTCTCCAGTGTGTCCTACCCGCACTCTGCCATGCCTCACCTCCGGTGACGGAGGTAAACGACAAAGTTCGCCCAAGGAGGGGACCTTCGTCCCCGTGCGGCGCGGAATCAGCTCGCGCGAAGCGTTGTTCTCCCCTACACCGCGCCCGGAGACCCAGTCGTCCGGGCGCGCCACACGCGAGTATCCGGGGAGGGCCGACAGACCATGCCGACAGCCGGGACGTGCCTGGAGCGCGAGGAGACGGCGACGGCGCCACGCGGCGCCGATGCGCGGGTCCACGCCATGGGACCGTATCGTTGGGGTATGGACGCCCCAACCGGGACCAGCGCGAGGAGGCCGACGGGCTTGGAACAGGGCCAGGAGCAGGAGACAGCCGCGGAACGGGAAGAGCGCTTCGAGAGGGACGTGCTTCCCTTCCTCGACCAGCTCTACTCCGCGGCGCTGCGGATGACCCGTAACCCCGCCGACGCGGAGGATCTCGTACAGGAGACCTTCGCCAAGGCGTTCGGTTCGTTCCACCAGTTCAGACAGGGGACGAACCTCAAGGCATGGCTCTACCGCATCCTCACCAACACCTTCATCAACTCCTACCGCAAGAAGCAGCGCGAACCGAAGCAGGCGGGGACCGAGGACGTCGAGGACTGGCAGCTGGCTCAGGCCGCGTCGCACACCGCGGCGGGTCTGAAGTCCGCTGAGGCCGAGGCGCTCGAACACCTCCCCGACACCGACGTCAAGCGGGCGCTCCAGGAGCTGCCCGAGGACTTCCGGATCGCGGTGTACCTCGCCGACGTCGAGGGCTTCGCGTACAAGGAGGTCGCCGAGATCATGGGGACGCCCATCGGGACGGTCATGTCCCGGCTGCACCGCGGGCGCCGCCAGCTCAGGTCGATGCTGGAGGAGTACGCGGTGGAGCGGGGGTTCCTGCCGGCGAGGGCGGCGGCCGAGGCCGGCGCGGTCGCCTCGGGGACGTCCCCGCGCGGACGGGGACAGGACGTCTCGGATCGAGGAGACCTGCAATGAGCGGCGGCCACGGCGAACACAGCGACACCCCGTGCAGCGAGGTGCTCGACAAGCTCTACACCTACATCGACGGCGAGCTTGAGGAGGGCAACTACGAGCAGGTCCGCGAGCACCTGGACGGGTGCGGGCCCTGCCTCGACGAGTACGGGCTCGAGGAGGCGGTGAAGAAGCTCGTGGCCAAGCACTGCGGCTGTGATCCGGTGCCGATGGACCTGAGGGACAAGGTGCTCAGCCGCCTGGCCCGGGCGCGCACCGAGCAGTTGGCCCGGGAGGCGCGCGTGGAAACCCCCGGTACGTCCTCCTGAGGGAACCGAGTCCGACCGCGCCCGTTATACGACC
>NZ_CBDRFA010000098.1:0-29489 GCF_965343085.1 Nocardiopsis synnemataformans
CATCTGTGATGGCACCCTCACGGGCCTCCACACAGTTGCCCCCGTTGGCGCTGTAGCTGGCCTTGTGCCAGTCAGACCTCACGGTTCATCCCTTCGTGACGGCGAGAACGGCGGTCCACTCCTGACGAGTGAACGTCAGATGCCCCTGGTCCCGATTCTGAGTGTCGCGCACGTCTGTGAGGGCGCCCTCTCGGACCTCGACGCAGTGCCCGGTGTTGCCGCTGTAGCTGGACTTGTGCCACTCGTGGGTCACGTGCCTTCTCCTCCTAGCGATGCGATGAAACGCAAGCTCTCGACCGGCGATAGCGAGACGCCGCGCAGGTCCCCGAACTGCTCAACGCAGTTTGCCACGACCCCAGGGTCCGTAATCACCTGGCCTGATCCGGGGGTCTCGGCGTACACAAGAGACTCCGCATGCGCCATGTTCAGTATGACCAGCGGCCCGTTCATCGCGCTATGAGCTCCTCGGTCCAAGGGAAGGACCTGGATCTGCACGCGAGGCTTAGAGGCTGCTTCGAGCAACCTCCTCAACTGCTCCTTTATGACTGCTTCACCACCCACAGACCGACGGAGAGCCGCCTCATCAATGACGAACAGGGTGAGCGGTGGAGCCTCCCGCTCAAGGATCTCCTGCCTCTGAAACCGAGCGGAGATGACCTGGTCCTTCTCGGTCTGCAACAGGGGCGGGAAAGCCGCCTCGACCAAAGCACATGCGTAGCTTTTTGTCTGGAGCAGTCCGGGAACGGCTTGCGGGTGAAACTCGTAGATCGCTTGGGCCTTCTCCTCCAGCTCCACGAACTCTTGCAACCACCATGGCTGAGCTTGACGTGCTCCAGGCCACAGGTTCCGTAGGATTCCGTGGCATTCCAGAGCCGAGTCAGCGAGTTCAGCGAACCTCTTCGAGGGTTTCCGCTCTCCTCTCTCCACAGCCCCTACCTGCTGCTTTGAAGTGCCAGTCTGGACACCAAGCTCCTTTTGGGACATGTCGGCCAAATCCCTCAAACGCCTGAGTTCATTACCGAATTGCTTAACCGCAGCTCGCTCGGCAGGGGTCATCTTAGGTGGCATGACCGAGAACACGAACGGCCACGGATAGGAAGGCCTTGTAGAACTTCGCATCCAATAACCGGCCACCCCTGGAGTGTCTATTGCCTGCTCAGGCAGGGTGGTCCCTAGATGCAGCTCTGGACCACACAAAAAGGTGACCAGGGCACCCGAACAGCTGACAGCAGCAAAAAGCCCCGAAGACCGAAGGTGAGAGCGGTCTCCGAGGCAAAATGCTCCACCCCGAAAGCCCCGAGGTGAAACATGAACAAGCCTATCGTCCAGGCCCCGGCACTTCCACGCCGACTGTGCGGAACCGACACCAAATCAGGCATCCTGCTCGGCCCCGACCTGGGCCACGTCAAGATTGCCCGCCGCTGGGCCGCGCAGGCCACCCGTTCCCGGCCCAGCCTGGCCGAACCGGTCAGCATCGCCGTAAGCGAGATGACCACGAACGCGCTGCGTCACTCGGCCTCCGGGCTCCCCGGAGGCACCATCCGTGTGGAGGTCGAGCGCACTCCGCGCCACCTGGAGCTACGGGTGACCGACAACGGGCCAAAGCCAGAGATGGCCGCCACGTTCCCGCGCGTACCCGCCCCCGAACCCCTCCGCCCCAGCGGCAACGGGCTGCGCCTGGTCGAGGCACTGTGCTCCTACTGGGACTGGAAACAGCACTCCTGCGGCGCGATCACCGTTCGCGCCGTCTTCCCCTGGTAACCCAACCTCTCTGGTCATCCTTCCAGTCTCCGTGCCGTCCCCCCGTGGCGGCGCGGACCAGGGCCGGTGTCCTCCGTACCGGCCCCGGGTCCCGCCCTCTCCTTCCCCGGGAGGGCGGGACCACCAGCCACCCCACCCGCTCCACCGCTTCCACCACGCTCACCAAACACGGAAAGCCCCTCATGCCCGACTACCGCGACCTCCTCAACGGCTGCCCCGACGTCCTCACACCAGGCGAAGTCGCCGCCCTGTTCAGCATCCGCACCCGCAGCCTCCACCGGGGTGACTGGGACCGCGTGCTCAAACCGTTCCGCACCCTGGGCGGAGCACGCCGCTACCCCAAGGAACACGTCGCCGCCCTGCTGAACCAGCCGGACCCCACAGCCTCCCCGACGCCCGCGTCGGAGTGAGAGCCCCCGGGCGGTCTCACGACCGCGCGGAATGACTGCCGCCTCGCCAGTTGGGGAACCCGAGGCGGCGACCGGCACACGGTGCCGGGCGGTGGGGAGCAGAGCCGACATGGGCCTTGTCCCCCATCGCAAATCCCACAGGTCATCCCTTCGACGTGTGTGCCGGAACCAGTAACCGCCAAGTCCGGTTCCGCAGAAGGCCGGTGTCGCACTCCGCGCACGCTCGGGGTGTCCATCCCTGGCGGCACCGGACGTGCCACCCAACACGGCACGGCCCCGGTCGCGATCCGCCTGTGGCGAACCGCGACCGGGGCCGAAAACCGTCAATCCCTCGGTTACCGCGCGGGAAGGATCCTTCCGGTCACCTCGCCGAAGTGCACGGTGGTCCCATCCGGGCCCGGCGCGGTAGCAGTAATAGCCACCTCGTCACCGTCCTCCAGGAAGGTACGCTCGGTGCCGTCCGGCAGGCTCAACGGCTCCTTCCCGCTCCAGGTCAGCTCCAGCAGGCACCCCCGCTGCTCGCGCTCGGGGCCGCTGACCGTACCGGAGGCGTACACGTCCCCGGTCCGCAGGGACGCTCCGTTGACGGTCATGTGCGCGAGCTGCTGCGGCGCCGTCCAGTACATCTGCGCGAACGGCGGCACGGAGATCAGGTGCCCGTTCAGCCGCACCTCCAGCCGCAGGTCCAGCCCCCCGGGCCCACTCCCCCTCAGGTAGGGCAGCGGCTCCGGGTCTTGGACGGGCTGCTCGACGCGCGCGGACTCCAGCGCGGCCAGCGGCACGATCCACGGCGAGACCGACGTGGCGAACGACTTGCCCAGGAACGGCCCCAGCGGCACGTACTCCCAGGCCTGGAGGTCGCGGGAGGACCAGTCGTTGAGCAGGAACACCCCGAACACGTGGTCGGCGAAGTCGTCCACCGCCACGCGCTCGCCCATCTCGGTCCCGGTCCCGACGACGAAGCCCACCTCGGCCTCGATGTCCAGGCGGACCGAGGGCCCGAAGACGGGAACAGGCTCGGTCGGCGGCTTGCGCTGGCCGGTGGGACGCACGATGTCGGTCCCCGAGACCACGATGGTGCCCGAACGCCCGTGGTAGCCGATGGGCAGGTGCTTCCAGTTGGGAGTCAGGGGCTCCTGGTCGGGGCGGAACATGCGGCCGACGTTGCTGGCGTGGTGCTCGGAGGCGTAGAAGTCCACGTAGTCGGCGACGGTGAAGGGCAAGCGCATGCGCACGGAGGCCCGGTCCACCAGGTGCGGGCGCACGGCCTCGGCGCGCGCGGGGTCGGTGAACCAGTCGGTGAGCGCGGCGCGCACCTGGTCCCACACCGGCCTTCCGGCGGCCAGCAGGGCGTCCAGGCTGGGCCGGTCGACGGTGTCGGCGAAGGGCGCGTCCAGGGCGCGGGCCGCGGCCCCCAGATCCAGGACGTGGTCACCGACGGCCACGCCCGTGCGCGGCGCGGGGTCGTCGGCGGTGCCGAACACGCCGTAGGGCAGGGTGGCCAGGCCGAACTGCGCGTCCGGGGCGAGGTCGAGCCAGCTGTCGGGCATGGCGTTCGCTTTCTTGGAGTGGACGGTTTCTCGAAGCGGGGGGCTCTTCACATGGGCGGGTTCTCGGAACGGACGGGCCCCTGAAGCAAGCAGGCCCCTTGGCCCTTGGAGCGGGCGGGCCCTCGGACCGGACGGTTCAGCGTGCGCGGGAGGCGGGCAGCGCCCCGAGCACGACCAGGTCCTCCAGCGGTTCGGTGACGCTGCACGTGCCGAAGGAGCGGAACCGGCCGCGCACCCGCCGCACCTCGTCATCGGTGAGCTTGGCGGCCAGGGCCGCCAGGCGCGGGCCGTCGCGGTCGGCCAGCACGAGGGCGGCCTCCCGCTCGGAGACCCCGTCGAGCAGGGCGGCCGTGGCCAGCAGCACGTTGAGGAACCCGTGCTGTTCGAAGCCCTCGGCGGTGGTGTGGCGGACGGCGTGGTGGAGTCCGGCCGTGCACTTGAAGGGCACGTCCAGTCCCACGGCCGCGTGCAGGAACTCGGCCAGCTCCTCCTCGCTGGGATGGGCCTCGGCGGTGAGTCCCCCGGTGCGGAACTTGGCGCTGTGGCCGGTGCCCGCCAGGGACCGCAGTTCGGCGGGCACGTCCCCCTGGCGGGAGACCTCCACGAACCCCTCGGCCCCCTCCGGCAGGTGCTCGTCCAGCCGCGCGGCGACCTCGGCCGCCGTTCCGGGGGCGGCGGCGGCCTCCACCCCGGCCAGGCGCAGCGCCGGGTCGGCGCGAACGGCCGCCACGGCGGGGGCGACGCCCTCGGCGCCGCCGGGGACGGTGACCACGACCGCGAGCGGGCCGTGGCCCGGCTCCTCACGCGCCAGGACGGCGCGCAGTTCGCCCACGCGGGCGTCGGAGACCAGGAACGGGCCGACGTACTCGGCGCGCGGTCCGGCCCGGTGAGCGCGGTGGGCGGGCAGCGCCCCGCCCATGGGCGCGTTGCCGGGCGGGAAGAGCGCGGCGTCGTCGAACAGGCCTCGGTACAGCACCGCGCTCACCGCCGCTCCCTCCGTCCCCCGGCCCAGGACCAGGCGTAGACGCCGTCGTCGCTGGCCAGGCCGCCCTCGCCCAGGTCGAGCGGGCGGAAGGTGTCGACCATGACGGCGAGTTCGTCGAAGGCCTCGGCGCCGATGCTGCGTTCGTAGGCGCCGGGCTGGGGTCCGTGGGAGTGGCCGCCGGGGTGCAGGGAGATGGAGCCCTGGCCGATCCCCGACCCCTTGCGGGCCTCGTAGTCGCCGCCGCAGTAGAACATGACCTCGTCGGAGTCCACGTTGGAGTGGTAGTAGGGCACCGGGATGGCACCGGGGTGGTAGTCCACCTTGCGTGGCACGAAGTTGCAGATGACGAAGTTGTGGCCCTCGAAGGCCTGGTGCACGGGCGGCGGCTGGTGGACGCGGCCGGTGATGGGCTGGAAGTCGGCGACGTTGAAGACGTAGGGGTACAGGCACCCGTCCCAGCCCACGACGTCGAAGGGGTGGGTGGGGTAGGTGTAGCGGGTGCCGGAGATGCCCCCGGGGCCGTCGCCGCGGTGCTTGATGAGCACGTCGACGTTCTCGCCCTCAACCAGCAGCGGTTCGGAGGGGCCGCGCAGGTCGCGCTCGCAGTAGGGGGCGTGCTCCAGGAACTGCCCGTAGCGGGACAGGTAGCGCTTGGGCGGGGCGATGTGGCTGTTGGCCTCCACCACGTAGGCGCGCAGGGGCTGGCCGCCGGTGGGCACCCAGCGGTGGGTGGTGGCGCGCGGCAGGATGACGTAGTCGCCCTGGCCGACCTCCAGCAGGCCGAAGACGGTCTCCACGCGGGCGGCGCCCGACTCCACGTACACGCACTCGTCGCCGATGCCGTTGCGGTACAGCTCCGAGGGCGCCCCGGCGACCACGTAGGAGATGCGCACGTCGTCGTTGCCCAGGACCAGACGGCGCGACTCGACGACGTCGGCGGCCTTCCACTCCTGGTCGGAGAACAGCTCGTGCAGCTTCAGGTGGCGGGGCACCATCGGGGCGTTGCGGGTGCGGGACTGGTCGGGGACCTCCCACTCGGCGGCGTCGACGATGGCCGAGGGGATGGCGCGGTGGTAGAGCAGCGAGGAGTCGGCGGAGAAGCCCTCCTCCCCCATCAGCTCCTCGTAGTACAGGCCGCCCTCGGGGGTGCGGTGCTGGGTGTGGCGGGTGCGGGGCACCTCGCCGACCTGGCGGTAGTAGGCCATGGCGGTGTTCTCCCTCCGTGTGGGGTGGGTCCGGGTCAGGCGGTCGGGGCGGGTTCGTCGCCGCGCGGGTCGGGGGCTGCGGCGCCGGGTCGGTCCTCGGCTCGATCCGCGGCGGGGACCGGCGGGGCCGGGGCGAACCCCAGCGCGGTGCGCACGGCCGCGCGCACGGCGTCGGGGTCGGCGCCCGCGACGACGGCGGCGACGTGGGCATCGGGGCGCACCAGCCACACCTGTCCCGGTTCGGGAACCAGTGCCCTGGTCAGCGCGCCGGTGGTGTCGATCCGGTCCAGGTACAGGGCGGTGACGGGTGCCGGGGTGACCTCGCGCGCGGCGGCGCGCACGCCCTCCAGGAACGAGTCGGGGTCGGTGCCGTCGGGCGCGGCGCCCACCAGCAGGGTCAGACCCTCGCGCAGCAGGGGGCGCAGGCGCGCGGGCGCGTCGGCGCCGGGCAGGTCGACGGGCAGGTCGACGGGCAGGTCGACGGGAGCGTCGGGCAGGACCACCCCGGGGCAGGGGGCGGGTGCCTGGCCGCGCGGGGGCCTGCCGCCGAAGGGCCGCTCGGGACAGGGCGTGGTCAGGCACGAGTCGGTGTACCAGAAGGGCTCGGCCAGGCGCCCGGAGTCGACCCGGGCGCGGGCCGCCTCCTCGGTGAGTGCCGCTTCGAGCACGGTCAGGCGGGTGCGGTGCTCCTCCTCGTCCTGGGGGACGAGGAAGCGCATGGTGGCGCTGGTGACGTCGGCGTTCTCCAGGGCGGCGGCGTGGCGCTCGGCGTGGTAGCTCTCCAGGAGTTCCTCGCCCGCCCATCCGGCCAGGACGTAGGCGATCTTCCAGGCGGCGTTCTCGGCGTCCTGGACTCCGGAGTTGAGGCCGCGGGCGCCGAAGGGGGCGACCAGGTGGGCGTTGTCGCCGAGCAGCAGGACGCGGCCCGCGCGCATGCGTTCGGCCACGCGGGTGTGGAACCGGTAGACCGAGTGCCAGACGATCTCGTAGGGCCGATCGCCGATGATCTGGCGGATGCGGGCCTCCAGTCGGCCGCTGGCCTCCTCGGCGTCGAGGTCGAAGTCGGAGGGCACCTGCCAGTCGATGCGGTACACCGAGTCGGGGCAGGGGTGGATGAGCACCTGGCGCCCGGGGTTCCACTCGGGGTCGAAGTAGAAGCGGCGTTCGCGCTCCCATCCGGCCAGGTCGGCGCGGATGTCGCAGATGAGGAAGCGGTCGTCGAAGGTGGTGCCGTCGAAGGACAGGCCCAGGGCCTCGCGGACCGCCCCGCCGTGGGCGCCCAGGCACGACAGGGCGTGGGTGCCGCGCAGACGGACGGGGCCGTCGGGGGTCTGGCACTCGACGGTGACGCCGCGCGCGTCCTGGGCGACGCCGCTGACCCGGTGGTTCCACAGGGTGCGCACCCCGGCGGCGGCCAGGCGCTCGTCGAGGACCTCCTCGGTGCGGGACTGGGAGATGTTGACGAACGGCGGCAGCGGCGAGGCGCCCGGGTCGGGGAGGCGGACGCTGAACAGCTCGCTGTCGCGGTAGAAGGTGCGGGCGGTGTCCCAGGTCAGCCCCTCCTTGGCGATCCGCCCGGCGCCCAGCCAGTCCCAGACGTCGAGCACGTCGCGCTGCTGGCAGATGGCCTTGGAGCCGACGGCGTCGCGCTCGGGCCGTGCGTCCACGACCAGTACGGGGACGCCCCGCCGGGCCAGCAGCAGGGCCGCGGTCTGGCCGACCGGGCCCGCGCCGAGCACCAGGACGGGGTCGGCGGCGGTGTCCGCGGGGGTGCGTGGAGCGGGGGGTCGCATCTGGTGGCTCCGTTCGGCGTGGACGCCCCGTACGGGCGTGGGAGGGGTCGGGAATCTGTGGGCGGGGCGGCGGGTCAGCCCTGGAGCTGGTCCCAGACCTCGCGGTCGCGCTCGGCGGTCCAGATGACCGGGCGTTCGATGCCGGAGAACTCGTCCCACAGGCGGGAGACGTCGAAGGGCAGGCAGTGCTCGAAGATGGGCCAGTGGCCGTAGTCGTCGACGAGGGCGGCGTGGGTGGCCTCGAAGGCCTCCTTGAGGGTGCCGCCGCGTTCGTGGACGGCGCCGACCTCGCGGATCATGACGTCGAGGAAGCCGCGGGTCTGCTCGATGGCGGCGTCGACCTCCTCGCGGCCGCGGCTGACCGCGCCGCGCCCGCCGACGAGCATCTCGGCGCCCAGGGCCTTGACCCCGTCCAGGGTGGCCCCGGCCCAGTCGCGGTGGAAGGCGTCGCCGGTGTAGAGGGCGGCCTGGGCCTCGACGAGGTCCCCGGCGAAGAGGATCCCCTGTTTGGGCAGCCAGGCGACGATGTCGCCCTCGGTGTGGCCGCGTCCGAAGTACTGGAGGACCAGCTCGCCGCGGTCGCCGCCCAGGTCGATGGTGGTGCGGTCGGCGAAGGTCTGCGTGGGCCAGGTCAGCCCGGGCACGGAGTCGGCGTCCTTGGCCAGGCGGGGCATGCGGGCGAACTCGCTGGCCCAGTCCTCCTCGCCGCGCTCGCGGATGAGTTCGTGGGTCTTCTCGTGGGTCAGGATGATCTCGGCGTCGAAGGCGCTGGCGCCCAGGACGCGGACCGCGTGGTAGTGCGAGAGCACCAGGTAGCGGATCGGCTTGTCGGTGTGCTCGCGCAGCTTGGCGAGCCACTCCCCCGCGGCGGCGGGCGTGGCCAGGGCCTCGAAGGCCACGAGGAAGTCCTCGCCCTCGATGGCGCCCACGTTCGGGTCGCCCTCGGCGGTGAGGGCGTAGACGCCGTCGGCCAGGACCTCCAGGGTCTGCTCCTTGGCCTGGGTGTCGGCGGATGAGGCGAACGGCTTGGCTGCCATGGTCGGGCCCTTCACTCGCTCCGGACGGCTGCCGCCGCCCAATTGATCAAAGGTTTGATGATCCTGACCATAACGTGCTCCGCGCCACAGGACCAAGAGGCGTGGAGCCCGCCACCGAGTGATACAGATCACATGATACGACGGGGTCGTGCGTGCCAGCCGCCTCCCACGTGGCGGTTCACGAGCGCGGCCGACGTCGGCCGGACGCGGCGCCGCGGCGGCTCCGACCGGTGCGGACGCGCGCGCCGGGCCGCCCGCCGTGTCCGAGAGCCGAAGGCCCACGTGCCCGGCCAGCGCGGACGCGCGGGCCTGGCGCGACCGGTCTCGCCAGGAGGCCAGGCACTAGGCTGACCGGCGTGACCCACGACACCGCCCCCGAACTCACCTTCTGGTCCTTCGTGGACTACGCGGTGCGGAAGGCCGAGCAGGAACTGCCCTCCGTGAACGCCGACGCCATGCGGATGGTCCTGACCCTCAACCGGGCGACGAACATGGTCATCTACGACCTGGAGTCGTCCGTGCACCGCCCGCGCGGGCTCACCTGGCCCGGGTTCCGGGTGATCTTCGCGCTGTGGCTGGCCGGACCCATGGAGGCCAAGACCACCGCCGAGATCTCGGGCATGAGCCGGGCCGCGCTGTCCGCGCTGCTCAACACCCTCGAACGCGACGGGCTCATCGTGCGCGAGCGCGCCGCCCACGACCGGCGCGCCCTCCAACTGAGCCTCACCGAGGCCGGGTACCGGGCGATCCTCGGCGGTTTCCGGGCGCACAACCGGCGCGAGAGCGCCTGGGCCGAGGCCCTGGAACCCGACGAGCGCCAGGAACTCGTGCGCCTGCTCAACAAGCTCATGGCGGGCTCCACCGAGGCCGAGGCCAAGTTCCGCATCTGAGGGCTCGGCTCCCCCGACGGCGCGAAAGGCAGTCCGCTCCCGGCCGGAATGGACCTTGCGCGGCCCCCGCCGCGCTGTGAGCATCGGTGGCATGGACGAAGCCGGACGGGCCCGCCTGCGGGCCGCGCAGCAGGAGTTCTCCGCCGAGAACACTTACCTCAACACCGCCACGCACGGCCTCACGCCCCGGCGGGCGCTACGGGCCCTGGAGCGGCACACCCGCGACGTGGCCGCGGGCCGGTTCCAGCCGGGCGGGGCCGACGCGGGCGTCGAGCGCGCCCGCTCCGCCTACGCGCGCCTGAACGGGGTGTCCGCCGCCGACGTGGCCATCGGCACCCACGTCTCCCAGTTCGTGGGCACGGTCGCCGCCAGCCTGGCCCCGGGCGCGCGGGTGCTGACGGCGGCCCACGAGTTCAGTTCGGTCGTCCACCCCTTCCTGGCCAGGGCGGACGCGGGGGTCCGCGTGCGCGAGGTGCCCCTGGCCGACCTGGCCTCGCAGGTGGGCCCGGGCACCGACCTGGTGGCCGTCTCGGCCGTGCAGTCCGCCGACGGCGCGATCGCCCCCGTCGAGGACCTGATCGCGGCCTGCGCCGACCACGGGGCGCGGCTGCTGCTGGACACCACCCAGGCCGCCGGGTGGCTGCCCCTGCCCGTGGACCGGGTCGACTACACGGTGTGCGCCGCCTACAAGTGGCTGCTGGGCACGCGCGGTTCCGCCCTGCTCACCGGGACCGAGGAGGCGCTGGCCGCACTCTCCCCGCTGGCCGCGAACTGGTACGCGACGCGGGAGCCCTGGAACTCCCTCTACGGCGGCCCGCTGCGGCTGGCCGAGGGCGCGCGGCGCCTGGACCTGGCTCCGGTGTGGGGGGCGTGGGTCGGGCTGGAGGAGACGCTGTCCCTGCTGGAGGAGGTGGGGGTGGAGACGATCCGCGAGCACGACGCCGCGCTGGGCGACCGCTTCCGCGAGGCCATGGACATGGAGCCCGCCGGGTCGGCCATCGTGTCGGTCCCCGCGCCCGAGGACGCGGTGGAGCGCGTGGCCGGGGCGGGGATCGCCACCGCGGCCCGCAACGGGCGGCTGCGAGCGGCGTTCCACCTGTACAACGACGAGTCCGACGTGGACCGGCTGGTCAAGGCGCTCCAGGGGTGAGGACGCGGTCCGGCCCCGCCGGTGGGCGGAGCCGGACCGCTGGGTGTGTCCGGTTCCCGAAGCGGCCGGGAGGCGTCAGCGGAACGCGGAGGCCGGGCCGCCACTGTCGCCGGAACACGGAGGTCGAGGCCGGACCTCTCAGAAGACCAGACCGCAGAAGGGCGCCCGGGAGCGGCGCAGGGCCGCGTCCAGGCGCTCCACCGCTCCCGGGGTGTGCTCGGTGATCAGGCCCGCGCGCAGGTAGCCGTCCAGGGTGGTCTGGCCCAGGTGTGCGGCGCCCAGGTGCGACACGTCCAGGCTGACGTCGGGGGCGGCGTCGGTGGCCTCCACGCGGGCACCGTCGGTGTCGGCCCTGACCTGCCAGCGTCCGGCGTTCCACGGGGCGAACCGGTCGGCGACCTCCAGGACCGCCTCGACGGGCACGGTGTAGGAGCGCTCGGACAGCGCCCCGGGCACGTCCACCAGCCGCACCCACAGGGAGGTGTAGAGCGTGGGCGCCGCCCGGCCGCTGTCCACGAGCAGGTGGCGCAGCGGGTCGTCCACGGCCACGGAGTCGAAGGAGATCTCGGTGATCAGGTCGCGGTTGAACAGGTGGTCGTACAGGGCGGTCCAGGCGGCCGGGGTCGTGGCGGCGACCTCCTTGACGTACACCTCTCCGCGCGAGCCGTCGCGCTCCCACCTGTTGCGGGTGCGGTAGAGCGCGTAGCCCAGCGGTCCGTCGGTGCCGCTGACCACCACGGCCCGCAGCGGACCCCGGCCCTCGCGGAACGAGGCCTGGTCGCGCAGGACCCGGTCCCACCAGTGGGCGGCGCGCTGGAACTGGCCGACCTGGACGGAGGCGACCTCGCGGTGGACCCGCTCCAGGTCCGGGCGCACCTGCTCGGGGTCGGCCAGGCGGACTCGCAGGCCGGGGTCTCGGGGCGCGTCGGCGCGCAGGCGGGCGTGGGGCTGGCGGACGCCGGTCTCCATCTCGGTGACCGCCGGTCCGTAGCCGAACCGGCCGTAGATGGCGCCCTCGGAGGCCCACAGGGCGGCGTAGCGCTCCCCGCGCGCGTGGATGTCGGCGAGTTGGCGGCGCATGAGCGCGCTGAGCACGCCGCGGCGGCGGTGGGTGGGCCACACGCCCACGCCGGTCACCCCGGCCACCGGGCGCGGGCCGCCGGGCAGGGCCATCTCGAAGGCGAAGTCGTTGACCGCGCCCACGATCTCGTCCCCGTCCACGGCGACCAGGACGCGGTCGTAGCCCTCGGCGTCCAGGAGGGGGCGCTGGAAGGGCTCGCGCTCCGCGGGCGGATCCGTGGCCAGCAGCGCCTCGCCGACGACGCGCATCACCTCGGGGTACTCGTCGCGGTCGGTTCCCCGTACGGTCCATTCGGTCGGGGAGATGTCCCCTCCGGCGTTCACGTGTGCGGTCCTCCACTCTTCGAACCGGAGATCGGCGTATCGCGGCGCAGGCGAGACGAGCCCCGGGTCCATTTCATGTTCAGGGCGATACTGACACGTTCCGGGCACGGGGCCCAGGCAGCGCGTCCGTGGGTCCCGGCGCGGGGCGCACGGCACACAGGACGCGCATGGCCAGAGTCACAACGTAGGGACTCCACCGGGAGGCGTGCCACTCCTTTTCCCGGTGCGGGCGGGTCCGGCGCCGTCCGTGCGGCTGCGGGGCGTTCCGTGTGGGTGCCCGAAGCTTCCGGTGTGCGCACTGGTGGCCGACCGCGGCCGGGACTACCGTGCTGCCATGATCGTGCGCTCTGCTCGTCCCGGGGACGGCCCGGGTATCGCCGCCCTGATCGGTCGCGCCTCACCGCACCTGGACAAGAAGGGCTACCCGGCCTCGCTGCTGCCCGAGGACATGGTGGTGCTCGTCGCGGACGCGGACGGCGCGGTGGTGGGGTGGGTGGAGGGCGTGCTGGACGGCGTCTACGAGGGATCGGGAAGCCCGGCACCGCCGCCGCACGGGTACGTGCTGGCGGTGGTGGTGGACCCGGGGTGGAGACGGCGCGGGGTCGGCAGGGGCCTGCTGGAGGGGTTCGTGGACCGGGCCCGCGCGGCCGGGGTCGCGTGGGTGTTCCTGCTGCCCGAGGAGGGCGAGGGCGCCGAGGGCAGGGTGGAGTTCTTCCTCCGGTGCGGGTTCACGCCCGTGCACGACCCCGACAGGGAGTGGCCCGCCATGGGGCGGTGGACCCGCGACGCCGGGTAGTCCGGAGCCAGGTGAGAGACCCGGCCTCCCCCGCCTTCGGCATCCGCCGGGCCCCTTCCCGGCGGATGTCGAAGCGGACGCCGGTCGGTGTCAGTCCCCCAGTGCGGCGCGCTGGCGCAGGCCTCCCTTCCGGTCGGTCTCCAGGACGGTGTCGATCCCGGTCCTGCGCAGGAACCCGTGGTCGTGGCTGACGACCAGGACCGCGCAACAGGAGGCGGGCGAGCTGGTTGCGGACCTCGCCCGGCGGCGTGCCGGGGGCGACCACCCGCACGTTCTCCAGCGCGCTCGCGCATCGCACCGGCCGAGGCCTGCGCCTTGCTGGCCCGGTTGCCCGGTTGCCCGGTTGCCCGGTTGCCCGGTTGCCCGCGAGGATCTTGGGGATGCCGCCGTCCCTCTGGGTCTTCTTTGCCGTGCGTTCGCGGCGGGCGAGTTTGGTCTCGGCCTCCACCCGTTTGGGCCAGGTCAGAGGGCGGGGCCGCGAAGCCGCAGGGCGTGTGCGGACAGAGCGCCCCTGACGAGGGCGAGGTCGTTCACCGGGGCGCGGTACGCGCCCTCCCGGGTGAAGGCCACCGGCAGTTCGGCGGCTGGAGTCTGTCGACCTCGATGAGCTCCATGGCCGTCGTGCCACCAGCGGGCTCCAGGAGTCCCAGGGACGCGCCGGCCCCGCGCACCGTGGCTGGTGCGCGGGGCCGGGTCCTCAGAAGTCGGTGCCGCAGAAGGGCGAGCGCGGCGCGTACAGCGCGGTGTCCAGCCGGGCGGCCGCGCCGGGGGTGTGCTCGGTGAGCAGGCCCGCGTCGGCGAGGGCGGTCAGCGCGCGTCTGCCCAGGTAGGCGGCGCCCAGGTGGGAGGCGTCCAGGCCGAGGTCGGGGGCGGCGTCGGTCGGGCTCACGCGGGCGCCACCGGTGTCCGCCTCCAGGCGCCAGCGCCCGGCGTTCCAGGGGGCGTAACGGTCGGTGACCTCCAGCACGGTGTCCACCGGGGTGGCGTAGGGGCGGTCGGACAGGGCGCCGGGCAGGTCCACCAGGCGTACCCACAGGGCGTCGAGGTCCTTACGGGCCAGGCGCCGGGGGTCGGCCAGCAGGACGGTGAGGGGGTCGTCCTCGGGAAGTTTCTCGAAGACCGCCTCGCTGGTCAGGTCGCGGTCCACAAGGTGTTCGTAGAGGGCGATCCGCGCGGCGGTGGAGACGGCGGCCAGCTCGCGCACCACGACCCGCCCCGCGGGAAGGCCGTCCTCCCAGTGGTTGACGACACGGTACAGCGCGTAGCCGCGGGGCCCGTCGGGGCCGCGCACCAGCGCCGCGCGCAGCCGCCCGGACCCGTCGGCCTCCTTGTCCTTGAGCACCAGGCTCCACCAGTGGGCGCCGCGGGCGAGCTGGCCCACGCGCTGGGGCAGCGCCTCGCGGTACACCCGCTCCAGTTCCTGGCGGACCTCGGCGGGCTCGGCCAGTTCGAGGGTGAGGGAGGGGTCGCGGGGCGCGTCGGGGCGCAGGCGGGCGTGGGCGCGCTGGAGGGTCGCGTTGGTCTCGCGGAAGGCCATGCCGTAGCCGAAGCGGCCGTAGATGCCGCCCTCCGAGGCCCACAGCACGGCGAGGTTCTCGCCCCGGTCCCGGACGTCGGCGAGCTGGCGGCGCATGAGCGCGCTGAGCACGCCGCGGCGGCGGTGGGTGGGCCACACGCCCACGCCGGTCACGCCCGCGACTCGGCGGGGCCCGCCGGGCGCGGTCATCTCGAAGCCGTAGGACAGGGCGGTGCCGACGACGCGGTCGCCGTCCAGGGCGAGCAGGGTGCGGTCGTGCTCGGTGGTGGGGTGGTCGCGTTCGTTGTCCAGGACCTCCCGGACGGAGAGGTTGAGGGCCTCGCAGAAGACCTTGGCGGCCTCGGGGTGGTCCTGCTCCGTACCTTCGCGCACGGTCCACACGGGAGCGTCGTCGCGGCGGGAGGGGTCGTGCTGTGGCGCGCCTGTCATGGCACCGACCCTCTCAGCCGCCCCGGGGAGGACGCCAGTGGATTTTCCGGCGCGCCGCCCGCTCTCTTCCGCGTCCGCGGCGTAGACCGGGCCGCCAGGACGAGTAACACGCGGCGCGACGGGGCACCTCTCCTCTGTGAAACGTACGATCTCCGCTTCTTCCCGGGCCCGCTCCGACCAGCCGGGCGACCGGCGCAGACTCGTCCTGGGGGTGGACGCCGGGGGTACCGCCACCCGGGCGCTGGTGGCCACCCTGGCCGGAGAACGGCTGGGCGAGGCATGGGCCGGTGGCGCCAACCCCAACTCCCACGGCGCGGACCGGGCCGCCGACCGACTGGCCGAGGCGGTGGCGGGGGCGCTCGACGCGGCCGGGCCGCGGGCGCGCGGGGCCGTGGCCTTCGGCGTGGTCGGTCTGGCGGGGGTGTCCGCGCTGCGCGACGACGACGTGCGCGCGTGCCTGGAGCGGGCCCTGGCCGGGGTGGGACTGGCGCCGGAGAGCACGGTGTTCACCGGCGACGACGAGGTGGCCTTCGCCTCGGGCACCCCGGGGCCCGACGGCACGGTGCTGATCGCGGGGACCGGGGCGATCGCCACCCGGGTCGAGGAGCGCAGGCGGACCCGTTCGGCGGACGGCATGGGGTGGCTGATCGGCGACGAGGGGTCGGGTTTTTGGATCGGGCACCAGGCGGCCCGGGAGACGGCGCGGCAGCTGTCCCGGGGCGGGGACCTGAGTCCGCTGGCGCGCGCGGTGGCCAAGCAGGTCATTCCGGGTCAGCGCCCCTCGGAGGGGGAGGACCACCTGTCCGAGGAGCACGCCCGCGACTTCGCCCGGACCCTGACCGCCGCCGCCCCGGTCACGCTGGCCGCGCTGGCGCCCCTGGTCAGCGAGGCCCACGCGCAGGGCGATCCGGCGGCCGAGGTGATCGTGGAGGCCGCCGCGGGCCACCTGGCGCACTCGGTGCACCAGGTGCGCTCGCCCGGGGAGAACCTGCCGGTGGTGCTGGCGGGCGGGGTGCTCTCGCGGTCCGAGCCCGTGCGCTCGGCGCTCACCCGCAAGCTGGCGCTGTGCGCGTCCGGGGCCGAGGTCGCCGCGGCCGGGTGTACGGCGGGCGCGGCGGCCTGGCTGGCGGCCCTGCGGGCGGGTGCGCCGGAGGACGACCAGCGGCTGCACGCGGTGTTCACCCTGGCCGACCGCGCTCCGGGGAAGGACCGCCCCGACGCCGCCTGAGGTCGGTGACCGGGCACAACGTTCGCCCGCCGGAGAGGACCGAGGGGTACGAGGCGGAGCGGATGGAGACGTCGCTGTGATGGGGCGGAAGCGGAACCCCGTGGACGGCTCGTCCACGGGGTTCCGCGCGCTCGGAACGGTGTCGCTACTCGATCGGGTTGCCGCTGATCGTCGTCGCCCCGGTGAAGGTCGTTCCTTCGGTGCGGCTCCCGTTGACGTGGACGGCGATGTCACCGTTCATGATCCCCACAGGGGTGGGCCCCTCCGAGACCTCGGGCTCGCCTCCAGCAGGGATGACCACCAGCTCGTCGCTCCCACCGCTGCCCAGCGCCGCGTCGCCATAGGCGGTGCCGTTGTCGTCCACAGCGATCAGTTCGACCGACCTCTGCCCGTCCTCACCCCCGAAGCACTGCCCCTCGTCCGCGGACATCCAGATGGACTCCAGGACCCCGTACTCGCCGTTCGGGCTGTTGCGGGCGATATCGGTCTGACTGTCCGAGTGCGAGTAGCCGGGGCAGCTGAGCTCGTAGACGACCTCACCCGTCTCCGCTCGCACCCCGTAGTAGGAACGGTCCACCCCTACGCCCGAGGACACCTGGAGAACGAGCAGCCCTTGCCTGTTGTCAACAGCGAGGACCTCAGCTCCGATGAACTCCGACTGATCGAGGCCCAAGTCCTCCCGCGATGACCACGATGCGGTGTTGACGTGACTGGCACGGTCGGTCCAGAACGGGATCCCGTTGACGAAGCCCGCCTTGTTGGGCTGCGCGTCGGGAGCCTCGACATCGACGATCTCGCCCGTCTCGGTGACGAAGTTGAGAGTGTCCTCTCCCTCGCCCCAGTAGACAACGCTCCCGAAGCTGTTGATCGAGAGGGCGTCACTCGGGATCTCCTCCTCGGCGACGACCGAACCGTCCTCCTGGGACAGCGCGGTCAGCCTGGTGACCGTGCTCGCGGTGTCGAGGCCGGAAGCCTCGGTCTCGACCTGCTCAAGGACGGCGACCGTCTCGTCGAAGACCCCGATCTTGGCGTTCTCAGGGTATTCGTGATCGGGGAGCTCGTATGTCCAGGCTTCCGCACCCTCGGACGTGTACGCGTGGATGGTGCGGGTGTCGAGGTTCAGGTTGTCCACGAAGACCCGATCGGGCCGAACGAATACCGTCTTTTCTCCCTCGCCGACGTCGACGCTCCAGACGGCCTGACCGAAGGGTTCACCGACGGGAAAGGACGCCACGGTCGGCTGCGTGGGCTCGACGGTCTCCTCTGTAGGGGATTCGTTCGTCGTGGACGTTCCCGCCTCAGCGCCGTCGGTACTCCCTTCGCCGCCACAGGCGGCGAGTCCGGCGGTGAGGGTGACCACGACCGCGGCGGCTGCCGCTCGCGTGGTGGTCCTGGGTTTCATGATCGTCGTCTTCATTCGTCACGGCGCTGGCGCGGCCAGCTTTCCCCTTGTCATACGGAATTGGCTCATTGTCCGTGGACTATGAGTCATCGTCAGGTCCCGGAGTTCTCACGGTCCAGGTCCAAGCAGGCTGAGTGCGGGTTACTCAGTTGACGGCGAGGGCATTGTCCGGGTTCGTGTGGGTTCTACGTTCTGAGGGGAGATTCTTCCATCCCGCGGGGACCAGCGCGCGGCGGACGATGGCACGCGCACAGCCTGGTGTGCCCGGAGCCGCGCTCGACCACATCCAGGACCACCCGGAGGCGGCCGGGCCGCTGGCGTTGCGCCGAACCGGGCCACACGCCTACGTCCTGGGAACGCGGACGGACATGCTCGCCGAAGAACAGCGGCTGCACGCGGTGTTCACCCCGGCCGACCGCGCTCCGGGGAAGGTGCGCCTGCACAGCATCTACGCCAGGTCGATCACGGTCCCGCGGCGGTGTGCAACAGGCCGTTGCCGTGCGCCTTCGACCACGTGAGCCCCGGCTTGATCGCAGACGCACGGCAACTGTCGGGAACCGCACCGTCCGCGCTCGTTAACGTCTCCGGTGAACGAAGGGGGAAGCGATGCTGGACCGGTTGAACAAGGCCCTGGAGCACGTCGAGGAGGACCCAGGCCGCCCGGTGGACGTGGCGGCGATGGCGCGCACCGCGCTGACCTCCGAACACCACCTGCGCCGGAAGTTCGCCGCGCTGGCGGGGATGCCGCTGTCGGAGTACGTGCGCCGGCGCCGCCTCACCCTGGCCGGAGCCGAGGTGATGGAGTGCCGCAGGACGCTGCTCGACATCGCCGTCGGCCACGGGTACTCCTCGGCCGAGGCGTTCACCCGGGCCTTCCGCGCCGTCCACGGCGTCACCCCCGAGGGGATGGAGCGCCTGGAGGTCCCCGCTGGCACCTGGGCGGTGTTCCCCTTCGAGCGGGTGCAGTTCCCCCGCGGACTGCAAGCGCTGTGGCTCTCGGTCTACACCGAGTGGTTCCCGGCCCACCCCACCTACCGCACCGCCCCCGGCCCGGCACTGGTGGCCGTCGAGCACGAGGAGGAGCCCGACCTCGGCTCGGGCCACCTGTGGCTGCCCGTGGAGAAGCAGGCCCCGGTACCGGAATGAGCAGGCCCCGCGGCTGACGAGGCGCCCCACAGGCCCGGTCGTCCTCTGTACGGCCTGGGCCGCGGTCTTCCGGTACCGGTCGCCCGGCGGCTGCGCCACGGAGACCGGTACCGGTCCCGCCACCAGGGCACAGATTTTGCCCTGGTGCGTCACTGTGCCCTACGGTATGTCGTACTTAGGTTTACCTAACTCATACCGGAAGAAAGAGGGCGCCGTGGCACAGCGGCAGGGACGGGCCAGGACCGTCCACACCGGAAGGGTCGAGGCGGTCGAACAGATCACCCCGCACATGGTCAGGGTCGTCCTGGGCGGGGAGGGCTTGGACGCGTTCTCCACCGACGGGCACACCGACAGCTACGTCAAGCTGCTCTTCCCGCCGCCCGCGCCCGGCGACCCCGAGCCCTTCGACCTGGAGCGCGTGCGCGCCGAGCGCCCCCGCGAGGAGTGGCCGGTCACCCGTACCTACACCGTGCGCGACTGGGACGCCGACGCCCGGCGGCTCACCCTCGACTTCGTCCACCACGGCGGCACCGGGCTGGCCGGGGTGTGGGCGGCGGGCGCCAAACCGGGCGACCGGCTGCGCCTGATGGGCCCCGGCGGCGCCTACTCCCCCGACCCCGAGGCCGACTGGCACCTGCTGGCCGGGGACGAGAGCGCCCTGCCCGCCATCGCCGCCGCCGTGGAGGCGCTGGCCACCGACGCCACCGCCCACGTGTTCGTCGAGGTCGGCGGCCCCCAGGACGAGCTGAAGCTGGAGGGCGGCGCGGGTGTGCGCGTGCACTGGCTGCACCGGGGAAACCAGGCCGTGGGCTCGGTCCTGGTCCCCGCCGTGCGCGCCCTCGACTTCCCCGAGGGCCGCGTCCACGCGTTCGTACACGGCGAGGCCGCCTTCGTCCGCGACCTGCGCCGCCTGCTGCGCGTCGAGCACGACCTGCCCAAGGAGCAGCTGTCGGTGTCGGGCTACTGGCGCCTGGGCCGCGACGAGGACGGCTGGCAGGCCGCCAAGGCCGAGTGGAACCGCGGTGTGGAGGCCGAGGAGGAGGCCGCCCTGGCGGGGAGGTCCTGACCTCCCCGCCGGGCGCGCCGGTGCCGCCGCCTCACATTTTGAGGTTCTCCAGGGCGATGAGGTAGGCCTCGTTGTACGTGGGGAACTGCGGAATCGAGTCGAGCAGCGCCGCGACCGGCAGGCCGGTGCGGATCGCCAGCGCCGCGGTGTGGATCCACTCCGAGGCCATGGGCGAGAACGCCCACGCGCCCACCAGCACCCCGCGGCGGCGGTCGGCGACCAGGCCCAGGGTGCCGCGCGGGTCGGTGTCGTAGGTCCAGGGCCGGGCCAGGGTCTGGGGCAGGTCGGCCTCGGCGGTGGCCGTGTCGATCCCCTGTTCCCGCGCCTGGGCCTCGGTGAGCCCCACCCCGGCGATCTCGGGGTAGGAGAAGATCACGCGCGGCACGCCGGTGTAGTCGGCGGCCCGGTCGGTGCCCAGGATGTTGTCGGCGACCACGCGCCCCTGGTACTTGGCCACGTGGGTGAACAGGGCCTGGCCGGTGGCGTCGCCGACCCCCCACAGCCCGGGCGCCGCGCGGCAGCGCTCGTCCACGCGCAGGCCGGTGCCGTCCAGCTCCACCCCGGCCTCCTCCAGCCCCAGGCCGCCGCCGCGGGGACGGCGGCCGGTGGCGAGCACGACCACGTCCGCCCGCACGTGTTCGCCGTTGTCCAGGGTCGCGCGGATCCCGTCCCCGTCCCGGGCCACCGCGGAGACCTCGGTGTTCAGGTGCACGGTGACGCGGTCACGGTCGAACTGGTCGCTGATCAGCTCGCACAGCCGGGGTTCCTCGCGGTCCACCAGGCGCGGGCCGCGCTGGACCAGGGTGACCTGGGTGCCCATCCGGGCCAGGAACTGACCCAGCTCCACCCCCACGGCGCCGCCGCCGACCACGAGGGCCCGGCCGGGGACGTCGGTGAGGGTGGTGGCCTCCCGGTTGGTCCACACCACGGAGGGGTCCAGGTCGTCCAGTCCCTCGATCGGCGGGCGCACCGCCTCCGAACCGGTGGCCACGACGACGTGGTCGGCGGTGAGCTCGGTGTCGCCCACCGCCACCCGCCAGGGGTCGCGGCCGGTGACGCGCCCCTCGCCGCGCAGGACCAGGGCGCCCTGGTCCCGGTACCCCTGGACCTGCGCGGAGTCGTCGAGGTGGCGGATCATCTGGTCCCGGTAGTCGCGCAGTTCGGGCCAGCGCAGGTCCGGGTGGGAGACCCCGGCGGCGCCGTCGGCCTCCTGGCGCACCTCCGGCGGGCGCAGCAGCACCTTGGTGGGGATACAGGCCCAGTAGCCGCACTCGCCACCGATGAGTTCGCGCTCGACCACCGCCACGCGCTTCCCGGCGGCGAGCAGCCGACTCGCGACGGTCTCGCCGCCCGGCCCCATTCCGATGACGATCGCGTCCATGTGTTGCATGTGTCCTCGTTCCGCCCGGGTCCCGGTCACCCCCGATGGTGTCGCCTGTCCGTGTCCCAGGGGAAGCCCCGACACACCGTCATCCGCCGGGTCCGCGCAGCCAGGTCCGGGCCGGGACGCCGGTGTCCGGGTCACGGCCGCGCAGCACCTGGACGCGCCACGGTTCGGGTCGCCTCCGGCGGCGGAACCCCCGTGCGGCGCGTCACAGCGCCCACGCGCGGCGCACGCGCCCCGGACGTGGTGGAATGGCCGATCGGCGTCTCGCCCGCCACCCCGTCCGAAAGGAACCGCCGTCCCCGGCGCACGCGCATGTCCACGCAGACCCTGATCCTCGTCCTGGACCTCATCGGCATCCTGGCCTTCGCCGTCGACGGGGCGCTGACCGGCATCCGTACCGCGCGCCTGGACATCGTCGGCGTCCTGGCACTGGGCGTGGTGACCGCCCTGGGCGGCGGCGTCATCCGCGACCTGCTGCTCGGCGTGACCCCCGCGACCTTCCAGGACTGGCGCTACATCTGCACGGCTCTGCTGGGCGCGACCGCCGCGTTCTTCCTCAGCAGCCAGCTCACCCACCTGAGCAGGCCCATCCTCGTCTTCGACGCGGCCGGGCTGAGCCTGTTCGCCGTGATCGGGGCGACCAAGGCCCTGGAACTGGGTTTCGGCCCCCTCCAGGCCACCCTGCTCGGCGTCGTCACCGGGGTGGGCGGCGGAACCATCCGCGACGTCCTGCTGAACCGGGTGCCGACCGTGCTGAGCGCGAACTCGCGGCTGTACGCCGTCCCCGCCCTGCTGGGCGCGGGCCTGGTCGCCGTCGCGTACTGGGCGGGCCTGACCTGGGGCTGGATCGCCGTGGTGGGGGCGGTGCTGTGCTTCTCCGTGCGGCTGCTGGCACTGCTCTACCGCTGGAACGCGCCCAGCCCGCCGGGTTCCCCGCCGCTGTGAGACCCGCCCGCGTCCGGTCCCCCCGCCTCCACGGCCCCGCCCAGCGCCCGGGACGCGACGCCGCGCAGGAGTTCGACCATCGCCGGGACCGGCTCGGGCGGGCGGCGCCGGTACACGGCGTAGATCTCGCGGGCCAGGCGGGTGCCGCGCAGCGGGCGGCTGGCCCAGCCGCCCCGGCGGTCCGAGCGCAGGATGCTGAGCGGGACCAGGGCCACCCCCACCCCGGCCTCGACCAGGGCCAGGGCCACCTCGTAGTCGCGGGTCTCGTAGGCCACGGTCAGGCGCACCCCGGCGGCAGCGGCGGCGGTGTCCAGGCTGATCCGGTTGTAGATGCCCGGGGCCCCGCAGATCCACTCCTCGTCGGCCAGGTCGGCCAGCGCCACGTCCCGCTCGGCCAGGGCGTGGCCTTCCGGCACGACCACCAGCAGCGGGTCCACCAGGACGCGTTCGCGGTGCAGGCCCCCGGCGCGCGGCAGGGGCACGCCCGGGTAGCGGTGGGTCAGGAGCAGGTCCAGGTCACCGGAGGCGACCAGGCCGTATCCTCCGGGGGGCTCGATGTCGGACAGGGACAGGCGCACCTGGGGGTGCTGGCGCCCGAAGGCGGCCAGGGTCGCGGGCAGCAGGACCTTGCCCGCGCTGGCGAAGGCACCCAGGGACAGGCGGTCGGGGGGCTCGCCCGCCACGGCGCGGACGGCGGCCTCGGCGTCGCGCAGCTCCCCCAGCACCCGCTCGCCGTGTTCGAGCAGGACCCGGCCCGCCTCGGTGAGGGTGGCCCCGGTGCGGCCGCGCTCGACCAGGGTGCACCCGACCTCGCGCTCCAGCTTGGTGAGCTGCTGGGACAGGGCGGGCGGGGTGAAGGACAGGCGCTCGGCGGCGGCGGCGATCGACCCCGCGTGCGCGATCTCCACGAGCACCCGCACCCTGTTGGCGTCCAGCACGGCGCCCCTCCCTCCACACAAAGTCAGATACAAAGTTTCACTTAACGATCTTTAGCAGACCCAACTTTAAGTTAATGGCGGGTAGGGGCACAGTGGGCTGTATGAGCACCACGACCGCGCACGCCGCGCCCACGGCCACCGACGTCCGTGCCGCCGCCGAACGCATCGCCCCCTACGCCCGCCGCACCCCGGTCATGCACGCCGAGGTCGACGGTCGGCCGCTGACGCTCAAGCTGGAGCACCTCCAGCGCACGGGAGCGTTCAAGCTGCGCGGCGCCCTCAACGCCCTGCTGGGCGGGGAGGACACCGACCGGGTGATCACCGCTTCCGGGGGCAACCACGGTCTGGGGGTGGCCACCGCCGCCCGCCTGCTGGGCGTGCGCGCCACGGTCTACGTCCCCGAGTCGATCCCCGAGGCCAAGGCGGCGCCGCTGGCCGCCACCGGCGCCGAGATCGTCCGGGTGGGCGAACACTACGCGGTGGCCGCCGAGGCGGCCCGCGACCGCGCCGAGACCGAGGGCGTGCGCTACCTGCACGCCTTCGACGACTCCCTCGTCGTGGCCGGTCAGGGCACGATCGGTCTGGAGATCGCCGCCGACGCGCCCGAGTGCGACACCATCGTCGTCGCGGTCGGCGGCGGCGGGCTGGTGGCCGGGGTGCGCCTGGGCGCGGAGGGGCGCGAGGTCGTGGGCGTCGAACCCGAGGGCTGCGCGAGCATGCACGCCGCGATGGCCGCCGGGCACCCCGTGCGGACCCCCGTGGACTCGGTGGCCTCCTCCGCGCTGGGCGCGGCCACCCTGGGACGGGTTCCCTTCGAGGTGCTGAGCGCCCACCCGGTGACTCGGGCCCTGGTGAGCGACGCCGAGATCCTGCGGGCCCAGGACCGGCTCTGGGAGGAGTTCCGCATCGCCACCGAACCGGCCGCGGCCGTGCCCTTCGCCGCCTGGCTGGCGGGGCGCGTCCCCGGCGAGCGGCCGTGCCTGGTGGTGTGCGGGGCCAACGCCGAGTGGCGCCGCGCCGACTGACCCCGCGGGGAATCCGCACGTCACAAGCCTGGTCAGAGCCGTCATTCCGGTGTGGTGACCTGGAGCACTCTCTCCCCCCGACCCGTTGTTACCGACGGGTCGGCCTTACATTGGACTCCGGCATCCGACCATTGGTGAGGGAGAACACGTGTTCTACGGTGCGTTGCGGCAGACGGTATCGGTACTCGCCCGTACCCTGTGCCGCCCGACCATCGAGGGCCGTGAGAACATCCCCGAGGACGGAGCGGTCCTGCTGGCCAGCAACCACCTGTCCTTCATCGACAGCGTGATCATCCCGCTGTCGGTGACCCAGCGCCGGGTGCGGTTCCTGGCCAAGTCCGACTACTTCGAGGGGACGGGCGTCAAGGGCCGCGTGACCAAGACCGTGTTCTCCTCCCTGGGCGCCATGCCGGTGCAGCGCCGCGACGCGCGCGGGGCCATGCTGTCCCTGGAGATGATGCTGGACCGGCTGCGCGAGGGCGAGGCCTGCGTGATCTACCCCGAGGGCACCCGCTCGCGCGACGGGCGCCTGTACCGGGGCCGCACCGGAGTGGCCCTGCTGGCCATGGAGTCCAAGGCCCCGGTCGTGCCGGTGGCCTTGGCCGGAACCCAGGACGTGCAGCCGGTCGGCGCCTCCATGCCGCGCCCGCACCCCTTCAGCATCCGCTTCGGTGAGCCGCTGGACTTCTCCACCGGCTACGACCACCTCGCCCCGGGCAAGGCGCGCCGGGAGATCACCGACCGGATCATGGACTCCATCCACGCGCTCTCGGGCCAGGAGCGGGCCAAGGGGTACAACTCCCTCGGCGCCGACGAGTGACCCGCGGGCGAAAGCGCGACCGGCGCCCGCGTCACCTACGCTTGCGCGCATGCGCGTACTGATCGTGTCCGACACCCACATCCCGCGCCGCGCCCGCGACCTGCCCGAACAGGTGTGGCGCGAGGTCGACCGGGCCGACGCGGTGATCCACGCCGGGGACTGGTGCGACCTGGCCAGCCTGGAACGCCTCGACGCGCGGGCCGCACTCCTGGTCGGCGTCCACGGCAACAACGACGGCGCCGGACTGCGCGCCCGGCTGCCCGAGGTCGCCCGCGCCACCCTCGGCGGTGTGCGCTTCGCGGTCGTGCACGAGACCGGCGACGCGCGCGGACGCGAGAAGCGCTGCCAGGAGCGCTTCGCCGACTGCGACGTGCTGGTGTTCGGGCACTCGCACATCCCCTGGGACACCACGGCCCCCTCCGGTCTGCGCCTGCTCAACCCGGGCTCCCCCACCGACCGGCGGCGCCAGCCCCACCACACGTACATGACGGTGGTGGCGGAGGACGGGCGCCTGGGCGAGGTCCGGCTGCACCGGGTGGGCTGAAGGGGAGCCCGCGGCCCGCGCCGAAGGGGCGCCTGGTTCGGCTTCGGGAGCTGCCGTGCGGCGGCCCTCCTGCGGCCCGCGCCGAAGGGGCGCCCCGCTCAGAAGGCGAGCACGCCGAGGATTCCCACGTAGAGCGCGATCAGCAGCACGCCCTCGAAGCCGATCCGGCCCCACCCCTTCGCCTGGCGGATGATGAGCCCGGCGAGCAGGACCACCGTCATCAGCAACGCCCCGACGGTGAGGAAGAGCTCGTCGGCCGTGGCGGCGTGGTACAGCGAACCCCCGCGGTAGAAGGCGTCGCCCACGGCCACGTTGAGCGCGTCCAGGCTGTTGCCGCCGATGACGGCGGACACCGCCAGGGTCATCGCGCCCCGCCGGACCGCGGCGACCGCCGCGACCGTCTCGGGGATGGCGTTCACCGCGCCCATGGCCACCGCGCCGACCAGCCCCGCGCTGAGCCCGGTGGACTCCACGATCACGGCCGCCGACTCGGCGAGCCCCCACCCGCCCACGGCCACCACGACGCCCACCACGAGGAAGCGCACCCACAGCGTGCCCGTGCCGATGCCGTCCTTGGCGGCGGCGGTGCCCGCCTCGGCGGGGACGTCCACCACGGTCTCCCGGGTGCGCACGGCCCGCCACATCGGCTGCTCGTTCTCCTGTCGGATCAACCAGAGCCCGCCCATGTAGAAGGCGACCATACCGACCGAGGCGGGGTGCACCCCCAGGAGCGTCACGTCCGGACCCAGGGCGGTGAGCACGACCACGGACAGCAGGCCGATCAGCAGGCAGCAGAAGAGCAGGTTCGCCGAGGACGCGGCGGCGTGCTCCAGGTTGGCGCGCCGGTAGAAGAAGTCGGCCACCGCCAGCGCCAGCGTCTGCGCGGCGATGCCCCCGACCGCGTTGCTGTAGGCCAGTCCGGGCTGGTCCCCGGCCGCGCTGACCGCCGTCATCACGATCCCCGACAGCGACGTGGCCAGTCCGAAGAAGACCGCGCCGAAGACCGCCTCCCCCCAACCGGTGCGGTCGGCCAGGACGTCGCCGAGCGAGGCCATCCGGACACTGGCCACCACGGTCACCACGGCCACCAGGACGAAGATCGCGACGCTCCATCCCAGCGGCCAGGGAGGAGATAACGCCTCCAGCATGCCCACCTCCTCCTTCTCCTGTGCTCACGGACCGGCATCTACCCCTTCCCCCTACGGCGAATCCGGACGGGCCCGGGCGGGCGGCCGCCGGGGCGGGGCGTCGGGCGACCGGCCTCGGACGGCAGGCGCGGATACACGGAAAGCCAACTCTCGCCCAATCACCGTTAGCGACCGCCCGCCCCGGGTAGCCGGAGTCGGAAGCACGCAGTGAGACGGCCACATCCCCCAGTGACGAGGTGAACATGTTCCGGCACACCAAGCACCTTCAGTTCGAGGCCAAGCCCGAGGCCCCCGACGCGCTCTACGCGGCCAAGCTCCAGGAGCTCATCGGCGGTGCCTACGGCGAGATGACCGTCACCATGCAGTACCTGTTCCAGGGATGGAACTGCCGCGTCGAGGGCAAGTACAAGGACCTGATCATGGACGTGGCCACCGAGGAGATCGGCCACGTCGAGATGCTCGCCACGATGGTGGCGCGCCTGTTGGAGGGCGCCCCGGCCACCACCGTGGCCAAGGCCGTCAAGGACCCGGCCGTGGCCGCGGTCGTGGGCGGGATGAACCCCCAGCAGGCCATCGTCTCCGGTGGCGGCGCCGTACCGGCCGACTCCGGCGGCACCCCCTGGAACGGCAAGTACATCGTGGCCAGCGGCAACCTGCTGGCCGACTTCCGCGCCAACGCCGCGGCCGAGGCCCAGGGCAGGCTCCAGACCGCGCGCCTGTACAACATGACCGACGACCCCGGCGTCAAGGCCATGCTCCAGTTCAACCTGGCCCGCGACACCGTCCACCAGAACATGTGGCTGGCCGCGATCGAGGAACTCCAGGAGGACGGCATGGAGGGCGAGATCGCTCCCAACGCGCTCTTCGACGAGGAGAACCAGGAGCACGCCAACACGATCTGGGGCCTGTCCGACGGCACGGCGGCCGCCAACGGCGGCTGGTCGCACCGGCCCGCGCCCGACGGCCGCCACGAGCTGCGCTACCTCGACCAGCCCCAGCCGCTCGGCGGCCCGGCCTCCGCGCCGCCCCCGGACCCCGCGCTGTACGGAACCGACGGCGGCCCCAGCGGTGAGGGTTCGGTCAAGGGCCCGTCCAAGGCCACCAAGGGCGAGGGCTTCGTGGACAAGCTCAAGGACACCCTGGAGTAGCCCGGGTCCCCGGACCCGAGCGGCGTGCCGGCTCGGGCTGTCGACGCGGCGTCACGGTACATGGTCCCGTGTCGGGAGGCCCGGCCGTGGACGTCGGCCGCCCGTGGCTCCGGGTGATCGTCTCCGTTCTGCGGACAGAGCGGTCGTGCAGGAGCCACGGGCGTACCCAACGATGCGACGTCGCCGCCCGACCTCGACGGGGTGTCCGTCGTCGGGAGGCGGACGAGCGGTCGGCGGCGGACACGTTAATCTCGGGCCATGACAGCCAAGAGGACAGCTGGTCGGGGGCTCGTCGCCGCCCTGGCCGCTTCTGCGGTACTCACCTCAGGGTGCACGGCTCCGGTCGACGTCGACGAACTGCCCGGCACGTACCGCAACGACTCGACCGGCGGCGAGATCCGGATCGAGGCCGACAGGACGTTCGCCGCCACCGGAGTGTCGGGGGCGGAGGCCATGGGAGGCGGCGGGGCCGATCCCGTCGACTTCAGCGGCAGCTGGGATTTCGTCGACAGCGACACGAGCAGCGACTTCGTCTACCTGGGGATCGAGGACGGCGGACTCGGCAGGATCGGCGGCATCCAGCTCTACCCGAGCGGCGGCTCGGAGGTGGAGTTCCGCGCCGACCCGGACGGGCCGCCGTCCCTGGTGCTCACCCGGGTGGAGGCGCCCTGACCCCCTCTCCCGCCTGAAGTCGGGACCGGCACCCCGTCCGCCCGTCCCGCTCCGCGCGGGGTGGGCGGACGTGTGTCGGCAGGGCGGCGGTGGGGAGGGAACCACACCGCACACGGACAGGGCCGCGCCGGGTGAGGCGGGGTCGGTGCGGGAGACCGGTTCTCCCGACCGCACACGGGAGGAGCGCCCCGGGCCCCGGACGGCGCGGGCGTAGGCTCTGTCTGGGACACGGGTGCGGCCGCCCCGCGTGTCCGTCCGAGGGGGAGGATCCGGTGCAGGAGCATTCAACACGCGTGGACCGGCGGCCGCTGCCGCCCCTGGACCCGCTCCCCCTGCCGGGTCCCGCGCCGCTGTACCAGGGCTGGCGCGACGCCCTCTTCGCGCACTGGGCCGTCCCTCCCGAACGGGTGGCGCCGCTGCTGCCCGAGCACACCCGGCCCGACGTGCTGGACGGGACCACCTACGTCGGGCTCGTGCCCTTCCGCGTCCCCTTCACCACGGCCGCCGGGGTTCCCGTGGGCGGGTTCGGCGAGGTCAACGTGCGCCTGTACTCGGTGGACGGGTACGGCCGCCGGGGCGTGGTCTTCCTGTCCATGGACGCCGACTCCGCGCACAACGTCCTGGCCGCCAGAACCCTGGTGGGTGTGCCCTACATGTGGTCGGACGTGTCCCTGCGCGCGGGGAGCGGCGGCGTGCACGCGGGCGCGGTGCGCCGCCGCCTGCCCCTGGGCGGGGCCCGGGGCCGGTGGCGGGCGACCGTGGGCGAGCGGGTGGAGCGCGAGACCCCGCTGGAGCGGTTCGTGACCGCGCGCTGGGGCCTGCACACCCGCCACGCGGGGCGCACGTGGTGGATCCGGGTGGCCCACCCGCGCTGGCCGCTGTTTCGCGCGCACTCCTGGGCCTACGAGGGCGATCTGCTCCGGGCGGCGGGTGTGCGCGTCGACGACCGGGATCCGGTGTCGGTGCTGTGGTCGCCCGGCGTGGACACCGGTGTGTGTCCCTCGCTGCTGCCCGCTCCCCGACCGGGACCGTTCCTCCCGTAGCGTTCGCGCCTGTCGGAAGCCCGAGGCCAC